>JAAEPD010000396.1 GCA_024222455.1 Aureispira sp. | reverse complement strand
AGAATCTTTCCTTCACATTCGAAGTTAGATTTTCTTATAAGAAAAATTGAATGCTTACGGTTATTCAGAAAGATCCTCATTTCTTTTGTAGCGTTTAGTCTTTTGACAGGTTTATTTAAGCTGGACTTTAGCCATTGGAGCTAAATCCTAAAAAAAGTAGAGGCAACATATATTCTTTCATCTAAATTGTTTTGTGTAAAAAATAATTTAAGAAAGCTATGCAACCTCTACAACCAGATATCTTATCAATTTTAACATCTTTTACCACTATTTTTTTAAAAACCAAGACCTGGAATAAAGCTATTCTCATGATCACAGGTGCTTTATTATGTCGAGGTGGAAGAACCGTGTGTGGGGTTTTAAGAGCCCTTGGCATGGAGGGAGAGAAACGGTTTGATAAATATCATCGGTTACTGAGCAGAGATAAATGGGATATTTGCAAAGCCTCTAAAATCCTTCTAAAGCTCCTTTCTGGAAACAAAGATAAGCCCATAGTCATTGCTATCGATGAGCACATTGAAAGACGTAGTGGTCGGAAAATTAAAGCAAAAGGTTGTTACCGAGATGCTGTACGATCCAGTAAAGGTTTTGTTGTAAAATGCTTTGGTCTTAAGTGGATTACTGTAATGGTCCTAAGGAAATTTCCTTGGACTAAGAGATCCTTTGCACTACCTTTTATGACCGTTCTAGCCCCTTCGAAAAAAAGCAATGAGAAGCAAGGAAAAACACATAAAACAACTATCGATTGGGCTGTCCAGATTGTGAAAAGAATACGTCGCTGGAATCCTGATCGAAAGCTCATATTTACAGCAGACGGTGGATTTGCTAATGCTAGGTTTGCCTTAGAGTGTTTAAAGCATTCTGTAAGTCTAATTACAAGATTACGAGTAGATGCCAGACTTTTTGATTTTCCTGAGATAGTAACAGGTCCAGGACGTCCAGCCAAAAAAGGGAAAAGATTATTGCTTCCCCGGAAGATGTTTGAAACAGAAGACTCACATTGGAGTAGAAAAAAAATAAAGTGGTATGGAGGAATTTTCAAAGAAATCGATTATATCACCACAACATGCCTATGGCATGTTGTGGGATATGAACCAGTGCCCATTAGATTGGTATTGCTTCGAGATCCTGAAGAGAAATATGAATCAGTAGCACTCATGTCAACGGATGTGAATCTTTCAGTTACAGAAATCATAGAAGCCTTTGTAGCTCGTTGGAATCAAGAAGTAACCCATAGAGAAGCTCGAGATTATCTAGGTATAGAGACACAACGTCAATGGAGTGATCTTGCTATCGCAAGAACAACTCCTATTTTATTTGGTCTCTATTCCATTGTGCTTTTGATGGCTGACAATCTAAATCTCTTTAATCCACTAAAAGCTCAAAAGACAGCCTGGTACAAAAAAGAAGAGGTCACTTTTTCAGATGCATTTAGAAAAGTAAAGCAACTACTATGGAGAGAAAGGGTTTTAAAAAGCTCTATGAAAAAGGACGAACCCAAGGAAATTATTTTAGAAAAAGAGATAGCCTCAATGATAGATCTATTATCTCAAACCGGCTGAATGGCTAAAGTCGAGTCTTGATAAGCACAACCCATGTTTTTCTTCTAATTTTTCTTTTATAAGCGTTGGACCATAATCAAAATATTTTTCTTTGATAGTAGACATAGCTTTATCTTTAAGTTTT
>JAAEPD010000395.1 GCA_024222455.1 Aureispira sp. | reverse complement strand
CAATTCAGCCCAACTTACAGACATTGAAATAAACCTAGATGAAGATACAATACTAGGTGTAGGTGCAGGAAGCACCACAGCAACAGCACTCGATTCAGCTCTAGGAGCTATTTTTTTTTTAGAAGAGGGTGGAGGCTCGGGCGGTGGTCAAGTCAATACTGTCACCGCTCAGTCGCCTTTACAAGATAGCGGAACAGTAAACAAGACTATCAAGATAGAAGACGGTTCAACTGATAGCAGTCAGCTATATTGGAACGGTTCAGCATGGGTAGAGATAGACCTACCTTATACAGTAGAAAATGATCTAGTTACATTTGATAGAGATGTACAGATACCTCAAACCTCTTTATTTGTTGGGGATGCTATAAAGATGTCAGATTTAGCACAATCTTTGAGCTACACTACTCAATTTGATGCTAAAGAGTATATTATAATGGGCTATGAGATTACAGAAAACGGTAACCAAAGGCCAAAAATAAAATCTTTTGGAGCGCCTAGTTCTTTTGAACTACAACCTTTATCAGATACTACAGAGACTTTTAGCGGGTTAATATCTTTTAATATAACTTCAATTCAGCAGGTTATAGGAAAAACATACCGATTAAATGT
>JAAEPD010000394.1 GCA_024222455.1 Aureispira sp. | reverse complement strand
CCTCGAAAAATTCGGGATGACTTATGTTAGTATTTTTATTGAGTTTCTGTCCTTTTTTAGAATAGCATACTTCAAGCTCTATTTTCCCCCTATATTTAGATAGGTCTATGTAAACATATTCCATTACTTAGTTAAGAGCCTCTGAAAACCATTTATTTATTTTTTGGCTAGCTTCATAATGTTCTATCACCCAATCCATAAAATCATCTCGAGTAATTAGACTTTCATCATCATATTCTGCCATATAGTAAAACTGTTTATTGAATATTAAGGGTTGCTCTTTAGCTGCCTCCTTAAACACCTTAGGTAATACTTTATTTTTAGTCCCCCTCAGTTCTCCATAAAATTTCTTGAAAGTTTTATCTGCCAGAATCTTATCTAAACTCTTAGGGTTTTGCATCAAATATTCTCGAATCTTATATAAATTGTCTTTAGAGGGTGAATACATACCACCACCTAACCACAACTCTCCTACACCTAACTGTATATACATTCCTGGTATTTGCATATTTTTTCGACCTCCATTAGATACTACCGCTCCCATATGTAATTTATAGGGAGTTTTATCCTTAGAAAATCGAATATCTCTATTTATTCTAAACACTGCATTTTTGACCAATAAATCAAAGTTAGGATCATAGTCTTTTTTGATACGCTCAATCAAATCACCCAAAAACTTATAGAACGCTTTTTTGACATGTTTCTCATAATCCTTTCGATTCACATCAAACCAATCCTTACTATTACTTCTTGCCAGTCCCTTAAAAAAATTATTGTAGTCTTCTGTAAAATATAGCATAGTTAAATTTTTTTGTTTCCACACAATATAACAATTTGTTTCTTTTATCAAAAATAGATTAGGCTCTAAACCTACTTTCTAAATCAAAAAATGTAGTTGCACTTCCTGCTTAAATCAATTATATTTGAATCATTCTATAACTCTCCTCAAATCAAAAAATGTCAGTGACCGATAAAGTCCAAGCAAAAGCCTATTTAAAAGACAACAACTATCCTACTGAGTTTAATAACGAAGGTAAAAAAGCCTTAGCGAAAGCATCTAAGCAGGGAGAGACTGAAATTATTCAAGCTTATATAGATTTAGAATTTCCATTAGATTATCAACACAAAAAAAATGACAAGACACTCCTTCTTTTTGCTATAGAGGCCAACCAAATAGAAATCATTGACTTGTTATTAAAATATAAACCTAACTTAGAAATTCCTGACAAGGATGGTAATACTGCTTTGAATATTGCAGTAGGTAATAATCAAGTAAATATAGTTCAAAAATTGATTGAAGCAGGAGCTTCACCGAACACAGAAAATAATAAAGGAAATTCGCCTTTAATCACTCTTTATGATGAATATTGCACTAAAACATACGAAAAAACTAAAATAGCAACTTTGCTGCTTGAGGCAGGAGCAGATTATACCATTCATAATTTTCATGTCTTGCATTTAGTTAGGAAAAACTACTACCGAGAAGGTTTCATGCAACTTCGAGATTGGCTAACTACAAAGATGTTAGACAAATTCAAAGTTGAGTATGGCCTAGCTCCAACAGTTACTAATTTCGATGCTAAATTTTATAAAGCTTTTGCCCAAACACAAAACACCGAAACACTAAAGGAATGGATTAGAAAGGGGAATCTAGAAATAGTATCGGGCTTGCTCGAAGCTGGCTTGTCTCCCAACCCTCAAAAGCCTAATAGAGAAACGCCTCTAAGCACAGCAATAGTGACTAATAGGCATGCTATACTTAAAGTACTTTTAACCCATAATGTAGATATCAATCAGGCTAACTCCTATAAAATCTTACCTATTTTTGTAGCTGCAGAAAAGGGAGATAAAACTACCGTTTCTATTTTATTGGAACATGGGGCAAGAGCAGATATACCCAACGAGAAAGGGCTCTATCCTTTTCATGTTGCTGTTCATAATTGCGAATTAGAGGCTACTCAAGCCTTATTTTTAGCCTATCCAGAAGCAGGATTAATCCATAATCCTATAGTTATGGCAGCAAGCAAACAAGGGGGCAAAAAAATATTAGCTTGGTTGATAGAATCTGCCTGTTTGTATATTGATAAGGTAGATGAAGATAAAAACACAGCTCTGCTCAAGGCTATGAAAAAAGAAAACCGTCTACCAACTAAATACCTAATAGAGCAAGGCGCCAATCTCAATGTTGTCAATACTGTTTCAGAAACTCCTCTCTACCTAGCTTGCAAAGCTAACAACCTTGAATTAGTGGAGCAATTACTCAAAGCTGGTGCAGATCCACTCCACAGTCAAAAAAATACAGGAATCACTAAGGTAGTACGCAATCGTCGAAAATTCCGAATACTGCTCCAACAGTATAGTAATACACCTTTAAAAACAAAAAAACTAACGGCAACACCTCCTCTTTCAGCTACTGTCAGTCCCTTGTTTTTTGCTGTTTATACTCGAAACTTAAAAGAACTCAACACTTTGATTAAAAAGGGGGTATATGCAGATGAACCGAACTATAGAGGCGATACTGCTCTCATGATGGCTGCAGCTAGGGGGTATATGGATGTAGCAGAAATTTTGCTAAAAGCTGGTGCTTCTATTTTTGCTAGAAATGAATGGCAAGACACTCCGGGGGCTTATGCAACCTTCGTAGAGAAGCGTATTTTCTTAAAAAGAAACGATCAAAAAAAGGCTTCTGATAATTATAAGAAACTAAAGGAAATAGTCCCTCCTTTTCAACAAAAAACGCTAACAGATCGAATCAAGAAAATAAAAGACATACTCAACCAAGAAGATTTCAAAAAGCTCAACAATGCTATTGACAAAAAAAGTTTGAGCTTGAATTATTTTGATGCACACAATACCCCAATAACATGGAGTATTGGCCCCAAAGGGCTTGATATTGTAGAGTTTTTGTTGGCAAAAGGGGCTGATCCGAATATTCCTAATGGACAAGGTGAAACACCTTTGCAGTTGGCTATTTGGAACAACAACCAAGATATGGTAGAGCTTTTATTGGAATACAAAGCAGATCCTAATCTCTGTTGTTCTATGCAAAATCATCCACCTTTGCATAGAGCTATTCAAAGAAGAGAACCTTCATTGGTTTACCCTTTACTAAATGCTGGTGCTGACCCTACACAAAAAAACTCTCTTGATATGGATGCTTATACTTTTGCTCAGAAACTGCATGAACTTACTATTTTAGAGATACTAAAGGCACATCAAATTCAAGACTAACTAGATTCAAACATCAATTCATTATTCAATCCCAATTTAACTATGCCCAATAAAGTCCAAGCAAAAACCTATTTAGAAGACAACAACTACCCTACTGAATTTAATGATGAAGGCAAAGAAGCATTTTTGAAAGCATGCAAACAGGGAGAAACAGAAATTGTTGAAGCTTATATAGATTTAGGCTTCCCCTTAGATTATCAGCATCGTAGCAATGGTGTAACACCCCTTGTATGTGCTACAGAAGCTAATAGAATAGAAATTATAGAAATTTTGCTAGAAGCAGGTGCAGATATTGAATATTTAGATGGAGATAAGGATACCGCCCTAATGACTGCCATCAACTGGCAAAAAACACAAGCAGTAACTACACTTATAGAAGCTGGAGCCAATGTCAACTTGCTCAACAAAAACAATTGGGCTCCCATCACTAGAAGTATCCACCTCAAGAATCAACGCCTCTTCGATATTCTAATACAAGTTCCTGATATTGATATAAATTTAGGTGCAGATTTGCAGATCAGTGCCTTCCATTTTGCCTTCCGCTCCTCTATGAACTCCTTTCAGAATTGTAAAAAAATTCTAGAGAAAGGTTTTGATCCTAATATTCTACAAAATAAAGATACTCAAAGCAGTTTTTTAATCAAAGCTGTGATTCATGAACGCAGCCTAGTAGAAAAAAAAGAATTAATCGAGCTTTTATTAAATCATGGTTCAGATATCAATCATCAAGATATTAATGGGGAAACCGCTTGGTCTCATGCTCTAGATGACAACTATCAAGAATTAGCTACTTGGTTAGTCAGCAAAGGGGCAATTATAGATAAAGCAAAAGCTCCTTTTTTAGGTTTTATGAATGCAATAAAAGATAATGACATTGCTAAAGTCAGAGAATATTTATCGACAAGTTTAGATATTAATCAACCAAATAGTAATAATAAGGATAAAACAGCCTTAATGTGGGCTGCCCATAAGGGACATTCAGATATTTGCCAACTACTGATAGCTCATGGCGCAGAAGTAGATAGTATAGATAAAAACCAATGGACAGCTCTTTCTTATACTACCTTTTATAATAGCCCCAAATGCTTTGATTTATTGATTGAAGCAGGTGCAAATCCAAATGACCAACCTAATTATTCTCGAAGCTTAATTAATGCTTGTCGCAAAAACCATTTGGCAATGGCTAAAACATTGCTAGATGAAGGTGCTGATGTTGATTCTGTGGACACTCGACAACAGTCTAGCTTAGCCTTAGCTGCAAGTAAGGGCTATTTAGCACTGGTCGAATTGTTACTAAAATATAAACCTAATTTAGAACTCCCTACCGAAAAAGGAAGCACAGCATTGGGTGCAGCTGCTTACAACAACCAAGTTGAAATAGTCAAAGTTCTGATTAAAGCAGGTGCTATTTTAGACCTTCAAGATAATGAACAGAATACAGCATTGATGAAGGTCTGTGATAAGTATAGTAATTACCAAGACCCCAAACAAGCCACAATAGCAAGACTCTTACTCCAAGCAGGAGCAGATTATACAATAGGGAATCAATGGCATGCCAATCCCCTACAAGTTGCTAGAAGTCAAAAGCATTCTAAATGTATTAAGGTACTAGAGGATTGGTTAACAGAAGGTATTTTCAAGCAGTTCAAAAAGCAATATGGATGGAAAGGCAATGATGCTGATCTTGATAGTGATTTCTATAAGACTTTTGCCCAAACTCAAAATACAGAAACGCTAAAAGAATGGATTCGAAAGGATGACTACCATATGATAGAACAACTACTCAAAGCTGGCCTATCTCCTAATCCAGAGGTTGCTAATCATGAAACACCTATAGGTACTGCCATCATCAAACTTAAGCCCAAGATATTGACACTGTTATTACAATATGGTGCTAATCCAGATCAAGCTAATAAATACGATACCTTACCTATATTTACGGCTGCTCAAAAAGGAGATTCTAGCATAACAAAAGCACTATTAGAGCATGGCACCACAGCCAACATAGTCGATTCTAAAGGTTTTTATCCTTTACACAAAGCCATTATTAGTAATAGTCTAGATGTGGTTCGAACACTATTTTTAGTCTATCCCCAAGCTGCACTGGAAAAAAGCCCTGTAGTTTTGGCAGCTTCTCGTTTCAAGCAAGAAATCTTGCGATGGTTGATTGAATCTGTTTGTCTGTACATTGATAGTGTAGATGATGAAGGGAATACAGCTTTGCTCAAAGCAATTAAGAATAAAGAAAAGGAAGTGCCTAGTTACCTAATCAGGCAGGGGGCAAATGTAAATATGGTCAACAATGCTTTTGAAACGCCTCTATATTTAGCTTGTATCAACAACGATACTGATCTAGCAGAGCAACTATTAGAAGCAGGTGCAGACCCTTTGTACAAACAAAAGGGCGTTTCTATTAGTAAAGCCATAGGCAATCGCCGAAAGCTAAAAAAACTATTGCAACAATATAGCTCAACCCCAATTGAAGCTAAGGGTATTGAAGCTAAACCGATTACAAAATCACCTGTAAGTCCTCTATTTAAAGCTGTTTATACTCGAAACTTGGAACTGTTAAGAGTCTTAATTGATCAAAAAGTAGATGTGAACCAAATCAACTATAGAGGAGACACCCCTCTAATGATGGCTGCCGCTAGAGGCTATATGGATATAGTAGAAGAATTGATCAATGCTGGTGCTGCTATAGAAACTAAAAATGAGTGGCAAGATACAGCTTGGACTTATTCAGTATTGGTGAGCAACAGTTCTTTTTTTGACCGTAATAATAACCAACCTGCTTCAAAGACATACAAAAAATTAGATAAAACACTAGATGCCAATCAACAAGCAAAACTCTACCTTCGGGTAGACGATTTCAGAGCAGCTCTCAACAAGTCAGATTTCAGGAAAATAAACGACATCATCAATCAAAAAAGTATGAGTGTAAACTGCTTGGATGCATCCAATACTCCACTAACTAGAGCCATATTACGCAAAGATGCTAATATTGTAGAATTTTTGCTTCAAAAGGGTGCTGACCCTAATATCCCAAATGGTTATGGGCAAACACCTATTCATTTGGTTATACTACACAAAACTCAAGATATATTAGAGTTGTTGCTAGAATACAAGGCAGATACCAATATAAAAACAGACAATCACACAAGTCCTCTTCTACAGGTAGCAATCAAACAAAATCTATCAGCTTTTGTCTACCTTTTACTCAAAGCTGGAGCAGATCCAAAACTAGAAAATGACGAAGGATTAGATGCTTATGCTGTAGCTAAAAACATAGGCAACAATACTATTATACAACAGTTGAACGATTTTCGTAAATAATATTTTAGAAATATCCTTTAAACAGATTATGCTGTGATCTATGCCAACACTATTGCAAACACATATATAGAATTTGCCCTTCTTGGACTTAATCTCTTATTTATAATCTTGCTAGGCTTCAAAATCCTTTGGGCTTGGTGGATTCGGCTAGTGCCTATTGTCTTACCCTTTATTTTAGAACCTACAGGCTACCTCTACAGTTGGTCTGCTGTACAAATTTCTTTTTTGATTGTTACGCTATATGGTGCTGCTAGATGGTGGGCAAAGCAGCAAGATGAAAGCTATAAAAATAGGAATGAAGATGTCCTAGATGAACAGCTTTTGCATGAAAATGGTCGTATCAACACAACTCAAGCTAAGTATTATGCTTGGATTCTTTTTGCTATCTTACTTCTTTGGGTAGGATTTATAGAGGCTTTTGAATGGGAAGTAAACCTCTCTTTTGTTTGGCTGAATTTGAGTATTAGCACTAGCTTAGTTGCCTGTTTTTTATTGGCCCATTATCGATCTGTAGGTTGGTTTCTGCTTTTTCTTTCTAGTCTCCTAAATACAGTTCTCTTTATTAATTTGGATGACATTACTATGTATTATTATATTATAATAGCTTTAGCCTCCTTTATTTTCTGGATTTATTGGCTACAGCAAAACGCTACTAAATCCTTAGCAACAACCTAAAGTTCTAAACTCATGGATATTTATAAATATAGTCTATTCATTATATTCCTATTCAGTTCAATATCTAGTCAAGCTCAAGACCAGCCTAGCCAGCATACAAATGGAAAATATGGTTATAAAAATGAATCTGGAGAATGGGCTATCCGTCCAAAATTCAATAAAGCATTAGCCTTCTCGAATGGCCTAGCAGCCGCTTATGACGGAAAACACTGGGGTTTTATTAATAAAAAAGGAAAATGGGTCTTGCGCAAGCAGAAAATGGTACATAGTTTTCATTATGGGTTAGCAGCTGTAAAATCATATGGTTCTAACTGGAAATACATAAGTCCCGAACTATATAGTGTTTGCTCTCAAACTTATCTCACTACAACAAAAACAAAAAAAATCCCTAGCACAATAATCAAAGGTTTTTGGGGTCGTACAAAAAAAACAACTGCTCAGACAATAGTTCTTATCCCATTATAGAACCTGGTCCTTTTTATCATAATGTAGCATTTGTAAAAGTAGATACTTCTCTTTCTTCAAAAGCACCTCTATTGGCTGCGATTAATATATCAGGAAAAGTTTTATACCTCCTAAAAGAAAAACCCACTTGGAATAAAGAACATCAATATTGTAAGTTGCATACAATAAGAGATACTTATGTGTATATTAATACTAAAGGGGAATCTATTACACGAGAATTCACAAATGATGTTGAGTTAGATTGGCTAAATAAGTAGCTACTCTTCAATAGGTAAATCCTTATCAGCGCCCCAATCCGTCCAAGAACCATCATAAACAGCCTTCTGCTGTGTTAACCCAGCCGACTCTGCTCCTAAGGCTAGAATACAAGCTGTAATTCCTGACCCACAAGAGAAGATTAGGTCTTGGTTTGTAATATTTAGCTCTTCGAATATTTTTTGTAACTCTGTTCTAGGCTTAAAGAATCCATTCTCTAATAGTTGACTGTAAGGCAAGCTCAAAGAGCTTGGAATATGTCCTGAACGCAACTCTGCTCTAGGCTCTGGAGCGGTTCCATTAAAACGGCCTGCTGATCGAGCATCTAAGATTTGTTTATTGGGTTGGTTGAGACTTGCTAAAACCTCTTTAGCACCTAAGATTAAATCAGCTTGATAATTTGCTTCAAAATCACCTTTAGGGTATGTTGAAATTTCGATTGCAGCAACTTCTAAACCTGCTGTTTCCCATGCAGGTAATCCTCCATCTAATACAGCAATATTCTGATGTCCCATCGCCTTAAACATCCACCAAACTCTAGCTGCCGAATACAATCCTAAATAATCATAAACGACTATAACACTATCCTTATTTATCCCTAAATCTTGAGCAGCTTGATCAAATGCTTTAGGGCTAAGCATGGTATTGGGCAAAGGGCTAGAGGTATCGCTAAAGACCTTTTTTATATCTAACTTTCTTGCCCCTTTTATACCTACGGTTGGCAAAGGCTCTTTGCTTCCTGCTTTAGGCATACTAGCATCTAGTATTACTAAATTTGGCTGTTCTAGATTTTCGGACAACCACTCAGAAGAAACTATTGAATGAGGAAAAGTTAGCTCTATCATTATCCAAATCGGTTTATTGTTTCTAAACAATGACTTGGAATCATCGGAATATCTGGATACAATCTATAAAACTGATTCAGTTTATCCAGAGTATCTTCATAAGCTTTAAAATCAGAGATTAAAAACTTGGTTAAAGAAGAAGGCATAATCATTTCCTTATAAGCCTTGCTCAACCAACAAGCATCTGCGATCAAAAACATAGGTTCTTTTTCACTTTGAACCAAAGCACCAATTTGTCCAGTCTGATGTCCTGGCAATGGGAATAACACAATACTACCATCTCCAAATAAATCATGCACCTTTTTGAATGGTCGATAAGCCATACTTTTCACACGCTCATCTCCATCATATAACCAAACTCGTTGCTCTAGGTCTTCTGGAATCAAACCTGTCAAAACTCCTTGTTGTAAAGCTTTGCGTTCATCTATATCTCTAATATTGGCATAAGCATCCTTAGAGCAAACAATTGTTGCTTCAGGAAAATCGCTTAAACCACAAACATGGTCTGCATGAAAATGTGATACAATTATGTATTTCACATCACTAGCTGAAAAACCCATATTCTGCACTTGTGCTAAGGCAGTTTGATGTGGCGCTACTTCATGTGGCAACATCCAAGCAAAAAGCTTGTTGGGCAAAGAGTTAGTTTCTTCTGCAAAACGTTTGGTATAACCTGTGTCAAAAAGAATCACACCATGTTTAGGATGTTGAAATACACCTACCAATGCAGGGAATTTAATGCGTTTAAATCGTCCACCTTTCAAGACTATATTTTCTTGTCCATAGCAACATCCTGCTTGGAGCAATTTCACCTTTAGTTTTGTTATATTTTCTACCACTGTTATATCAATTACGAATTACAAATTTTTAAATTACGAATTATAGCAAAGAACTTGCTTAAATAAATTTAAGCAAGTTCTTTTAATTTCTATAACCTTATTTTACAATTAAGCCATTACCGTAGTTATCTTTAGGTTGAACAAATGTCAACTTACCATCTAAAGATTCTGACATTAAGATCATGCCTTCAGAATCGATACCTCTCATATTTCGAGGTGCTAAATTAGCTACTAATACTACCTGTTGGCCTATTGTTTCTTCTGGCTTATAAAAGGCTGCAATACCCGAAACAACTGTACGTTGCTCCAAACCTAGATCAACTGTTAACTTCAAGAGTTTTTTAGTTTTGGCTACTTTTTCAGCAGCTACAATAGTTCCTGTACGAAGGTCTATTTTTGCAAAATCGTCAAATACTATTTGATCTCTGATTGGTTCTGGTTGCAAAGCTTCCAATTCCATTTTTTTGCGCAATTCCTCTATCTGATTCTTCTGAGCATCAATCAATTCTAGACGGCTTTTGTCCTTTTTGTTGTGCACTTTAGCAAACAAGATTTCGGCTTCGCCTAGTTGATGACCAGCAGGAATTAACGCTTCAGAGTTATCTAACTTTGTTAGCAACTCTTGCAAATCATTATCCTGCAAAGCAGGAAGATTAAGCATCTTGCGAATCTTAGCTGTAGAAAATGGAATAAATGGCTGTGCAACCACACTTATGGTAGCTGCTATTTGCAATACAGTGCTTAAAGTTGCTGCTATTTCTGGCGCATCTGGATTGGTTTTAAACAATTTCCAAGGTGCATTGGCTTGAAATACCTTATTACCATAAGAAGATATCTCCATTAGGCTATTTACAGCATTTTTGAACTCAAATCGCTCTGCATGGTTGATTAGCTCATTCACCTTACATTCTAACCAATAACAAGCATTCTTATACAAAAAGTCACCTCTATCATCTGCATCTTGAATAACTGTATTGGCATCAAATACAGGGGCTTTACCTCCATAATATTTGTTGGTCAAAGCCATTACACGATTCAAGAAGTTCCCTAAATTATCAGCCAACTCATTGTCATGTAATGCTACAAACTCATCCCATTTGAAATCGCCATCTTTGTTCTCTGGCAAGGTGCGAATAAGCGCATACCGCAAAGCATCTTCTTTGTTCGGAAAGTCTTTGAAATCTTCTAGATACTGATGCTGTTCTATTACCCAACCTTTAGATTTAGAGAATTTCTTACCTTCTAGATTCAAAAACTGATTGGCAGGCACATTTTTAGGCAATACATAGTCGCCATGAGCCTTGAGCATTGCAGGGAATACGATACAGTGGAATACAATATTGTCCTTACCTATAAAGTGAACCAGCTCTACGTCATCACCCTTCCAGTATTCTTCCCAGTTTTTGTTGTTTTCTTTAGCCCATTGCTTGGTTGAAGAGATATAACCAATTGGTGCATCGAACCAAACATAGAGTACCTTTCCTTCTCCACCTTCTACAGGCACAGGAATACCCCAACTCAAATCACGGGTAATTGCTCTTGGATGTAAGCCACCTTCTACCCAAGATAAACACTGCCCTAGCACGTGATTTTTCCAAGCATCTGGGTTATGTAATTGTTGACCATCTACCTTACCTTCCTTTATCCACTCTTTTAACCACTCTTCGTGCTTATCTAGCTTAAAGTACCAGTGTTTAGTCTGCTTTATTACAGGCGTTTTGCCACTTAAGGTAGATTTTGGGTTGATTAACTCTGTAGGAGAAAGGTCTGAACCACATTTTTCACATTGATCTCCATAGGCCTCATCATGTCCACATTTAGGACAAGTTCCTACAATATAGCGATCTGCCAAAAACTGGTCATATTCTTCATCATAATACTGATCAGATACTTTCTCATCAAACTCTCCACCTTTTTCGTAAAGGTGTTTGAAAAAATCCTGTGCAGTTTCGTGGTGCAACTTTTCACTAGTTCTGTGGTAATAGTCAAAAGAAATACCTAAACCTTCAAAGGCTTTTTTATTGATATTGTGATAAGTATCTATGATATCTTGAGGACTGCGGCCTTCTTTTTTTGCTCGGATAGTAATAGCTGCTCCATGTTCATCTGAACCACAGATAAACGCTACATCTTTGCCTTGCAAACGCAAGAGGCGAGCATATATATCAGCAGGTAAATAAGCACCTGCTAAGTGACCTAAATGCAATGCCCCATTGGCATAAGGTAATGCTGCTGTTATGGTATATTTTTTCTTAGTCATGTTTATATGTTGAGATAGGTTGCAATCTACCTTTGCTAAAGGATTACAAGCTATCTGTGCTAAAAATAAGATTGATTGTAGTGTCAAGACAGATTTTGATCTATCTGTACTAAGAATAAGAGATTATGCCCCAACGGGCATAATAGCCAAGGGCAAATATAAGAACTGATTTGTATTTGGCTTAGTGAACATCTTATAATCCTATTTTTTTTCTTCGGAAAGTGTTGTTTTAACTGTTTTGAGATTTAAAAAGTTCTGTCAAAATCTTATTTGTAAAAGAAATTTTACTTAGTCTTCTTCAAATATGTTTTTAAGCTCTTGAACCAGCTTTGGAGCCTAGACGGTTTCTTTTTTTCACTGGTATTTCGTTGTCTATTTTTCCTTATTCGTTCTAAACGATAGTCCTCCTTCAATATCCAATCTGGATCATCATCATTACTCCAATCTGGAAGTGTTTGAATGGGATTACCATCAAAAAACAACTGTAGTAAGTTTTTAGCATCCTTCAACCAGTCTGGAATTTGGGTCAGCTTATTGTGGCTAAGATCAAGTATATACAACTTATCCTTTAGGTGTCTTAATGCCTCCAAATCTTGATCTTCTAGCCCCGTATTTCTCAAATATAAATATCCTGTATAAGGTGGCAAATGGTCTGCTTTAAGTTTAGTGAGCACATTGTTATTCAAAGCTAAAAATTGCAACTGTTTTATACTTGCTATGACAGTCAAAGTATTTGGAGTTAGGTTGTTGTTGCATAAGGATAGTAACTTAAGACTTCTTAGTTTTTGCAGTTCTGTAGGTAATTCTTCTAAATAATTATCTCGAAGGATGAGTTGTGTTAAACCAGTTAGTTCTCCTATTTCAGGAGTTAACTTCTTCAAGCCATTATTCCCTAAGTTTAAGTATTCTAACTTATTAAGAAAAAGATCTTCTTTGAGTGGAAATGTCTCTATTTGATTACTTCTAAGGTTTAAGGATAAAATAGTTCGCTCTACCCTGCTCAAAAACGTAGGACAATGATGAAGTCGATTCCCTGACAACACCCAAGATTCAGCATTAATATGCTCCAACCAATCTGGCATACCTCCATAAAACTTACATCCTAAATCAGCCTTATAAATTGTTTTTCGATAAGCAGAATAATGATGATATCCTTTGATGAAGTAATCTTTTAGACCTCTACAAGGCCAAGGATCTCCCTTTCTCAGCAACAAATATTTAAAATGAAGCTCAGATCTAGGATACATCTCCCATAATTTTTGCTTAAAATTGGGAATGCCTTTTCCTATTATAAAGGCTAACTCTATATTTTCTTCCGATTTGGAATCTAGCAATAGTTTTAGCTTGTTTAATTCTTCTTGGCTGATCATGCTATGTGTTTAAATACAACTTCAAGTTATAAAAAAGATGAATCTGTCTTAGATTTATTTTGATTTTTTTTACACTCTAGTGGTGGTATCTATTTTTAGGAGCGACTATATACCGTAACTAATCAAATCCCAATAGATAAAACACTAGAAAAATGAAACGCCTAATCAAAAACACTTGGATCCTTGCCATAATTACTGGAACAGTATTGTATGCAACCTTAGTTTACCCTAAGCAACAAGCCGCTATAGAACAATATAACACCCTTTGGGAATATACAGGAGAGATCTATTTTTTCCAAGAAACACCTCAACACTTGATCTTATTAAGCAGAGATGCTGCTTTCATGCCTGTGGATTTAGTAGCAATCAACAAAAATACAGGGACCCAAGAACTGATTGTCAAGAATGTAATTAACTTTGAGTATTTTGATGTACGCAAACCACATGATGTAATGCCTAGTTTGCACAACTCTACAGAGAATCCTTATGTTTTTTATGCTAGTGATGATACTAGGATTGCAAAAATTGATTTGGCTGCTCAAAAAACTATTTGGGTTGACAATAGCCTATCTAAAGAAATCCCTTCTACTCTTCAAAAACACGAAATTTCAACTATAGGATTAGAGCAATTCAATCATACTAGTTCTGAAGGATTTTCCTTCAAAACTCAAATTATAGATGAGTATAGAACATTAGAACTCAAAGTACTTAGCCAAAAAATGTCCTAACATACAGCCAAATTCTAATTTTTGTGCATCTTTAGAGATAATTAATCCTATTAACAAACTAGATATCATGATGTATAAAATACTATTTGCCCTAACTCTATTGGTTGGAATATTCAGTTGCAAACATGCTGACCAAGATAAATTTACAAATACACATTGGGTTGTCACAACTATTAACGATAGCACTGTTTCGACCAATGTAGGGCTTTATTTTGAATCTACTTCTAAAATGTCTTTTAGCCAAAGTGCCAACTCTTGTGGAGGAAACTATTCATTGAGTGGAGATCAACTCTATATTGAATTAGAATTTTGTACAGAAATGTGCTGCGATGATGAGCTTAGTGGGAAAGTAGATGATATTTTAAGTCCAAACACCTCACTTCAATACAAAATTAAGGAGAAAGAACTACTTCTACAGGGTTCTACAGGGAAATTGGTCTTAGAACTTCAATAAGGTAGAACATAAAAGCAAAGAGCTAGTCCAAATATAGACTAGCTCTTTATATATTATATCTTAAGGTAAGATTTTTATTCAGGCCATTGCACTTACATTGTTGGCATCAGCATTAGAAGGCTCTTTTTGCAGAAGTTCCTCTACTCTATTTACTAAATTAGGAGACCCCATAAAAATAGGTGTACGTTGGTGCAATCTAGTAGCATCTATCTCCAAAATTCGGTGAGAACCATTACTAGCCTTACCTCCAGCTTGCTCCATAATAAACGCTAATGGATTGCATTCATACAACAAACGAAGTTTGCCATCAGGTGAAGATTTTGTAGCAGGATACATAAATACACCTCCCTTGATCAAGGTACGATGTACATCAGCTACCATAGAACCTACATATCTAAAGCCTAATTGTTTATCCATACATTCGTCTACAAACTGTTGTATTTCTGGACTAAACTTATTGTAATGCCCTTGATTAATAGAGTAAATGTTACCATTTTGAGGTACTTTCATATTTGCATGCGAGAGACAGAACTCTCCTATAGAAGAATCTAATGTAAATCCATTCACTCCCTTGCCTGTAGTATAAACTAACATGGTAGAAGACCCATAAACTACATAACCTGCAGCAACTTGCTCTACACCATCTTGCAAAAAGTCATTCAACTGACAATCTCCATCATCTGAAATACGACGATAAATAGCAAAGATAGTTCCGATAGAAACGTTTACATCAATATTAGAAGACCCATCTAAAGGGTCGAACATTACTACATATTTAGCGTTGCTACTATTTTTAATCGGCACATAAGTATCATTTTCTTCCGAAGCGATACCACAACACTCTCCACTGTTTTGCAAACAAGAGATCAATAATTGATCCGCCATTACATCTAGCTTTTGGACAGATTCTCCAGATGCATTTTCAGTACCTGCTTGCCCAATAATATTAACTAATCCAGCCTTATTGACTTCTCTACTAATAATCTTAGAAGCTAAACCAATATCTCTCAATAGGCCCGATAATTCACCAGTTGCAAATGGGAAATCTTTTTGGCGTTGCAAAATAAACTCGTCAAGTGTTATCAATTTGTTCATATCTGATAAGTTATGTGTATAATAGTTGGCGGAAATAAGCCGAATTTTTCACAAAGATAATTCTTTTAGCTGCCTAGTGCAATAGTAACAAGGGGTTTTTCTGTTTTTTCCTAAAAATCCTCAATGTTACTACAGCTAAACATTAAATCCATAACGTTAATAATCTGCGTATTAGTGTCTGATTTATGTAAGGAATTACAATAAGTCTACTCAAAAGGGCTTTTTTCTACTCCCATGTCCTCCAAAGTCATTCCTGCTTTTAAATTCCCTATCGGAATACTAAAAAATAGAATCTTGTGTGTTGTAGCCACTTTTGCGCCTGTAGATAAGGTTTTCCAATCAGCCCAAGATGCTTCTAAACCACCTATCGGAATAATACCTACCCACATTTTCCAACTCTTAGGTGTTCCATCTTCATTAAACATCCAAAGATAAGAATCGCCAGGTGTCACTCCTCCACTATTATAAGTAATCAGCAAACCTTTAGTCCCATCTTCTAAATCAACCACTCTTTTTTCTACTCCCTCTCGAACCATTTGCGCAGGTGCATTGAGCCAAAAAGCATCGTTTATAAAATACGAATACGCTTTTTCGATGTGGGGGTAAGCATTTTCTGTTATTAAATTACCATCTACATAAACTTTTCCTTCAAGTGTATTGTGATTGAGCAAAACTCGCTTATTTCCCCATTTAACTTCTACCATTCCAGCTTCTTTGTCCCACCAAAAGTCATGTGCGCCTCTAAAACTCCATTGTACATAACGTGTAGAATCCCATGCTTCTTTGTTTATCGCTTTGGTTAACTGTTCTGCTAATTGTTCGGCCTCTTTGCCTGTTTTGCCTTGGGGGAGTTCTTCGTTATACATAAAATATAATACTGCAAAGCCCAAAATTGCGAGTAATACAAAGCCTAAAACTAGGCGCACAATCCATTTCAATACTTTTTTCATAATTGGTTTTAATTTTTGTGTGTTTTGTGTATGTGTGTTTCATCCAATTAATTTCCAACAGTATTCATTAAAGATTATGTAAGTGAAAATCAGACCGCACACACGCACATGCGAGCATCTGGAAATTTATGTAAAAAATATTATATTGCTAGATATGATGAATTATGCAACAATCTATCAAAACGATAAAAAATTTTTGAGTTTAACAT
>JAAEPD010000393.1 GCA_024222455.1 Aureispira sp. | reverse complement strand
TTATTAGCTTATTTTCTGTAAATTGAACATTCATAAAGATTGGTTTGACTGTTTTTAGATTTTTTCTACAAATCAAATTTACAAAACTTTACAAATCAATCTTTTATTCCTTGTTCTAATCCTTAGTTCACGTTAAAATAACGCTTTTCAGCACTAGTCAAAGACTGAATTAATTCATATAAATCACTAGAAACAGCCATAATCCCAATATTAATTTACTCGCTCAGAAACCTACAAACCAAACACACACAAACTACTATAAAACAAACTATTACAAAATAAAAACATCGATCAAGATACTACAAAAATGCAAAAATCTAAATTGTTTTAACTAAATTACTAGTCTACATTTGTATCAAACGATTATCAAATGACTCATTAAACTCAACCTCAATCATGAACAAAGATACCCTTCTCGAAAAAGCTGCTTTCATGTTTCATAAACATGGCCACAATTTAGCTTCCTCAATGGCATTTGCCGTATTAGCCCAAAAAGGAAGTGAAAGTGCTGCTGTTTGGTGTGGTTTAGGCAGTACACTAGCCAAATCTGCTGGACAGATTGTTCGCAAACCTTTTTTGGAAGGTGCTGCTAAAGCACTCAAACGTTGCTATCCTCTATCTAAAGGAACTGATTTTGAATCGGTCTCTCTAGGTTGGTTAGAAAGTATAGCAAAAGAGATTGATGTGAAATCAATTTCTCCTATTCGAGATGACGAATTAGCTCCACTTATTAAGTTTCTAGATATTGATCCCAAGACCATTCCTAATGCTATAGATGCAGTACCTGTAGATGATCAAATGTTTGTAATAATGGCACTTGGTGAGCAAAGGAACCCAATTTTCTTACCTGCTATCAATGCAGCTATCAACTGCAAATGGGGCGATGAAGCAGCTCGTTCTGCACTCAAACGCTTAGGAGGTTTTGGCTACCAACCTTCTATAGAACAGACCTTAGCAACCTTGCAGCAAAGTCCTAAAGGAGAGGAACTACAACCTTACTTAGGTTTTGCCTTACAACATCAACAAAAACTAAAAGCAGAGCAACCACCGGCTCCCAAAGTAACACAACCAAAACCTGCCCCCAAAATGGCTACAGCAGAAAAGGCTGGGCAGAAAAAACCTTGGTGGAAATTCTGGTAACCTAACCTAAGTCGAACGATTCTAAATACCATATATCTTAAAATAACATTCGTTTTAAGCAGGCATCTCTATGCATATTTACAAACATTTTATTACACTTAAAAACAAGAATTATTATGTCTAAAAAATTGTTAATGAATATAGCCCTGTTAGCTTTTGGAGCAGCAGCTATGATGTATATTGTAGGAACTAACGATCGCAAACTTTCTGAACTTGCTGATATGTTTTGGCTGCCTATCCCTTTAGGAATTTTGGCTCTAGGAGCAGCCTTTCGTAAAAAAGAAGAACAACAATCCTAGTCACTATTTCAATTGGAACTAATTTTGTCAATTATTTAGCAAAAAAGAACCAATAAAATCACATCAAATGAAAACCATTTTAAGTATTATTCTTACTGCACTAAGTACATTTAGTTTATTGGCACAATACCCTAGTCATGTCAAAAAATTAAAGTTTAAAGCACTCGAAGTCAAATCAACCAACAATGCCAATACTTCTAACGATGCATTGAGCAGGGCTGTAATCAAAGGCAATCTAAATGAGGGAAATACATTAAGTAGCCTTCGTTTTGCTTCCTATAGCTCTGTTGCCTGTTTCCCTAGTACACGCAATGATCGTTTTGATGGCAACCATGTATTTTATCATTTCAAACTGCCTGCTTATTCTGTAGCTAATATTAAATTATTTTCGGATAAAGATGTTAGTCTCTATGGCTATCAAGTAGGTACGAACAATTATATTGTTGCTCCAGACCTTAATAGATGTGTCACTTGCGAAGCAAGTTATGACGGAGAGATAACTACTGGAAAGAAAGCGCAAGAACGAATGCGTTTCAATAGTATCAAAAACGAATACAATATAGTAATAGCAGTTGCTGGAGCTAAAAAACTAAAAGAAGGCGATTTCAAATTAGTTGTGCGATTAGAAACCAACCGCCCAGAAGACGAAACAATTCAAGACACCAAAGAAGCAAGTGTTACGGCTATTCCAACAATAAAAGGTGAGATCAAAACACTGAAAGGCAACCTTGAAGTTGGCAAACAAATTCCTTTAGATTGGGCTCAAAATAGCAATGTAGCGTGTTTTCCTGGCACTCGATTCGAAAGCTATAGAGGCAATCATGTTTTTTACACCTTAGAATTGCCTCGTTACTCTAAATTGAAAGTAACTCTTTTGCCTAAAGACCGCAATGCCAATATTAATATATATGGTTTTAGTGGGCATGATGGAAGTACATTACCCCCAGATATACATAGGTGTGTCAGCTGTGAAGCGGATTACTACAGCGATGATACTGGAGCTAAATCCATTAATTTCATGGCAATTAATAATCCCTACAAAGTACTAATAGCTGTTGCAGGAGGTAGAGATGTTCTTGCTGGCGAATATGAGCTCAAAGTAGAATTGACAGATAGATAATTTAGCCCCACTGAATTAATCTTTAATGCCAAAGACTAGCTGAACAACAGCTAGCTTTGGCTTTTTTTTATACTTTTGCAGCTCATGTTCAGCAAAATAGTAGAATGAATCAGCTTAAAAGTATTCCCTTTTTAGAATTTGTAGCCTTGATGGCTACCATGATGGCACTCACCGCTCTCAGTATAGATGCCGTTTTGCCCGCTCTAGCTACTATTGGCAATGATTTGGGACAGCTGTATAAAAACAACAATCAGTTAATTATTTCCTCCTTCTTTTTAGGTTTGGCCTTAGGGCAGTTCGTTTATGGGGCATTGTCTGATAGTTGGGGACGAAAATCGCCTATTTATCTAGGTATGAGTATTTTTGTATTGGGAAGTATAATGAGCATTTTTGCCAACTCTTTTGGGCTACTAATTGCTAGTCGTTTTTTGCAAGGTATTGGTTTAGCTAGCCCTCGTACGGTCGGTATGGCTATTATTCGCGATCGCTATAAGGGCAGCGAAATGGCAAGAGTCATGTCTTTTGTCATGATGGTGTTTATCCTAGTTCCTGTGTTAGCCCCATCTTTAGGGCAGGGCTTGCTTAGCTTTATGAATTGGCGGAGCATCTTTATTGTTATTTTAGGAATTGGAATGTTGGTCTTGTTCTGGTTTTATCAAAGAATGGAAGAAACCTTAAAAATCGAGCAAAGAGTCCCTTTTTCTGTCCAACAACTAAAAAAAGCTATCCTAGAAATCTACAAAACACCTAGAGCCTTTTATTATACCATTACTTCGGGGCTAATCTCTGGAGCATTTATTGGTTTTCTCAACTCCTCTCAACAGGTTTTTCAAGAACAATATCAACTAAAAGAGCAATTCCCCTTATATTTTGCAGCTTTAGCAAGTTCGTTAGGAGCTGCAGCCTTTCTCAATAGCAAGTTAGTCCTTAAATATGGAATGGTCAGAATGGTCAAAATTGCAGTTGTTATGTTAGTTCTTATAGCCTGTACAACTTGGGGAATATTTAATTTAAACCCACAAGCCACCATTCACCTTTGGCAAGTCATGACTTATTTGGTTCTAACACTCTTCTTCACAGGAATTCTATTTGGAAACTTGAGCAGTCTTGCAATGGAACCTTTGGGCAAAATAGCCGGAACTGGAGCCTCAATTATCGGTGCATTTTCTACCCTAATTGGTGCTTCTACAGGTACCCTAACAGGATTACGTTATAATGGGACCATTATACCAATGATTGAAGGTTTTATAATTATGGGTAGTTTGAGTCTTGTGATTATTTATCATACCGAGCGAAAATAAAACTGCCAACCCATATTATATATAGATTGGCAGCAATAAGATTATAGGAAAAGCCCTAAGCTAATTTTCGTTGAAAGAACAAATGTCCCATTTTATCTTTTTTGGTCTTCATATATGTTTCGTTGTGTTGATTCGCTTCTATTTCTAATGCAACAATCTCTGTTACTTCCAATCCCAACTTTTCTAGAGATGTTTTTTTCAGCGGATTATTAGACATTAATTTTAGTTTTTGAAGCCCTAAAATTCTCAATGCATAAGCAACCGACTCATAATTTCGTTGATCGGCATCAAAACCTAAATGCAGATTAGCCTCTACGGTATCATAACCCTCTTCCTGTAGTTTGTAAGCTTTCATTTTATTCAAAAATCCAATACCTCTTCCCTCTTGTTCTATATAAATAATAGCACCTTGCCCAACTTCCTGTATTTTTTCCATTGCAGCAACCAATTGAGGGCCACAGTCACAACGCAAAGAACCAACGATATCACCAGTAATACAAGAAGAATGCACTCGAACCAACACAGATTCTTCCTTTTCCCACTCTCCTTTTGTCAGCGCAAAAAGTGTTTTATGATTTAATCTATCTTCAAATCCAACCAAGATAAAATCTCCATATTCTGTAGGCATGGTAATACGTACTACCTCCGAAACCATATTCAATATTTTACTCATAACAGTTATTTTTTAATTTTTAGGTTAAAATTAAGCGACACTTACTTTTCTTGTTCCATTTGCTTTCCATTTTTGTACTACAACTCTTGAGAAATGAAATCCTAATAAAACATAGGCTAGAGCCAATAAACTAGGCAACAATTCAGCATTAGGAGATGATACAAAGAAGTACAAATACAGAGGAAATATGATCAAACGCAAAGGAACTAACATAAAGACAAAAATAGTCTCACAAAGTTTTTCCAATTCGATGTTTTTGAAGTTTTTAGCTATTATTTTGATGTATAAGACAAAAGTAATTTCCCCTAAAAATATGGTCAACACTAAATCCTGCCCAAAAGTCTGTGTTACTAATGAATAAAGTAAGGTCACCAAACAAATCAAATGATGTATAAGCTCTGAGCTAACTCTTTTGGAGACAACCACAAAAGCAATATGTGCTAAGAAGAAACTAACAGCAAGATGCATAATCAAGTCTGTCTCAACTGTATTGGCTCCACCCAAAGAATATTGTTGGTACAACACAGGAGGGCATATAATAGTTGTTAGAATTCCAAACAAAAGTGCTTGAGCAGCACTTGCTGTATTGTTAGAACCTTTATTTTTGCCTGTATTTTTGATATTCCTTCTATTAAAAAAAGTTACTATTACTATCTGTGGCAATGTCAACGCTGCTAATAATCCCAATTGTAATCCCATGACATTCTTGATTTATATGTTGTTTACTAATAATCGTTTTGTTACTAGATTAATGGCAAAGACAGGGCCTATGTGATGGGCAAAAGGGCCAGTTTCAGCGAACAGATTACATATTTCAATGAATGGCAATATTTATTCAGTAAATGGATTTTAGCCTCAAAAGTGGCCTTGAGATTTGGAGTACTTTCTCCTTTTATGAATTTTTGCTAACTTTGCTACACTCTAGCAATCCTATACCGAAATTCAAAAAACATAGATACAATGAACCCTAAAAACAGATTTGCATTCATTGCTATATTCTTACTTTTAGCATCTCCCTTATTTTTGTTTGGTCAAGAACCTCATGGCCATACGAATGCTCATGAAGAAGGCATTGTTATGATAGCTTTAGAGTGGATAGAATTTATAGTAGACATTGTTGGTATTGCTATCCTACTAATCGGTTTTTTGAAAGGAACATTTATTTTCATAAAAATGGAAATTGATAGACTAAGAGGCGATAAAGACTATGCAGAGATATTTGCCTTACGTAATATATTAGGTAGCTATATAATAGTATCCTTAGATTTTTTGATTGTTTCGGATATCATACACTCCGTAATCAAACCAGAGCTTTATGAGCTTATCAATTTGGGAATAATTGTCCTATTACGTACAGCTATTGGCTTCTTTTTGGGTAAGGAATTGAATGAATTACGCCATGAACTCAAAAAAGAAGCTAACGATAATTTTGAAGAACTAGATAAAAAAGCTTAGAGAACAACTATTAAAAATAACAGCTATTAAACTTAAATACAATGAAATTATTCACTTTTGTTTTATTGATTTTATTCATTTCTGCCTGCGCTAATGAATCTACTGTTGACCAACCTTCTACAGAAGAAGTTGAAAACAATAGCTCTGAACAAGATAAAGATACGACAGCTGATAATACTATAGAACCTACACAACCTGATGAAATCATAGTATTGGAAACACCTAGTAGTGCTTATATTAATGATCCAGAGCCTAATGGGCCAACTAATGTAAGAGCAACACCTAACAATGGTGCGATTATTTTAGAATTACCTAAAAATGAGGATACTTATATGTTTAGCATCACTGCTAAAAGTGGCCGTTGGTTTAGAATTAGCGATCTTTCAGGTATAGAAAAAGAGATTGAATTACCTAACAACGAAGGTTGGGTACATGGTTCTCTTATCGAATATGGATTAAGAAATGATGCTGCTACAGAAGTGACTCTATACGAAAGTGCAGACCAAGAATCTAAAGCTACACTCATCAAAGATTTTAAAAATATAAAACTAGTAGATATTACAGCTGAATGGATGGAAGTAAGCTGTCAAGATAAAGAAAATAAAGTTTATCAAGGATGGATCAAACGTGATGATCTTTGTGGTAGTCCATTGACGACTTGCTCTTAAAAATTAACTGACCAATTTCTCTTATGAAATTTACATTAGAACAAACAGATACACAGACTAGTGCTCGTGTAGGCACCTTAGAAACAGATCATGGTAATATAGAAACACCTATATTCATGCCTGTAGGTACAGTAGCAACCGTAAAAGGAGTACACCAACACGAACTAAAAGAAGATATAAAAGCTCAAATTATTTTGGGCAACACCTATCATTTGTACTTGCGTCCAGGCACCGATATTCTAGAAAAAGCAGGTGGCTTGCACAAGTTTAATGGTTGGAACAAGCCAATATTGACAGATAGTGGTGGGTTTCAAGTATTTTCGTTAGCACATCGTCGAAAGATAAAGGAAGAAGGAGCTACTTTTGCCTCTCATATTGATGGTTCTAAGCACCTTTTTACACCTGAAGGTGTGATGGATATTCAACGCAAAATTGGAGCTGATATCATTATGGCATTTGATGAGTGTACACCTTATCCTTGCGACTATAGATATGCCAAACGATCTATGAAAATGACTCACCGTTGGCTCAAGCGCTGTTGGGATCGTTTTGCAGAAACAGACCCTTTATATGGTTATGAGCAAGCTTTATTTCCAATAGTACAAGGTAGTGTTTATAAAGACTTGCGAAAACAATCTGCAGAAGAAATTGCTAGCTATGATAGCTTAGGCAATGCTATTGGGGGTCTTTCGGTAGGTGAACCTCATGAGGATATGTACGAAATGACAGAATTGGTCTGCGATATACTCCCTAAAGAGAAACCACGCTACTTAATGGGTGTTGGTACTCCAGCCAATATACTAGAATGTATTGCTTTGGGAATAGATATGTTTGACTGTGTAATGCCTACTCGCAATGCTCGTCATGGACATCTATTTACTAAAAATGGTGTTATCAATATCAAAAATGCCAAATGGAAGGATGATTTTAGTCTTATTGATGCAGATGCTCCCAACCCAACTAGTCGTTTTTATACTAAAGCTTATTTAAGACATCTTTTTGCAGCTAAAGAGCTCTTGGGGCAGCAGATTGCTTCTATTCACAATCTAGCCTTTTACTTATGGTTGGTTGGAGAAGCTCGAGAACAGATCAAAGCAGGTACTTTCTTAGCTTGGAAAAATGATTTAGTACCTAAATTGAGTCAACGTTTATAAAATACAAGCTCCTCAAATTGGAGTATTGAATAATTATGATTAATTTATTAAGGTTTAGTAAATCAAGTACTTAACCTTAATAAATTTTTCAATATGAATACCCTCTCAAGAAAACCATCAACTAGACTTGTTGTCATCTCATCAAATTTACCAAGCGAACAACTCCTCGCCAATGCAGTGCAGCCTAACTGTGGTTTGATTGTTTATGACTACGAAAATACCACTCCTGATTCTCTTCTAAATCAAATTCAATCTACACTCAACAATTCATCTGTTGACTCTATAGCATTCATTGACCATGGTGAACCTGGTGAATTTTGCTTGACTAAAAATACGGATGTCAGTCAAGAGGCATTGGATAAAGCCGAAACTGGTGTTGCAGATTTCTTTTCTGGTGTGTCTCAATTAGTAGCTGAAGATGGTCGTGTAGATCTATTGGCTTGTAACTTATATGCCTCTCCAGATGGAAAAAAGCTTGTTAAAAATCTAGAAGCGCTTACCAACACAAATTTTGCAGCATCAGACAACCTTACTGGCAAAAATGGAGATTGGAACCTAGAGTCAGATGATGTTGACCTAATGGCTATTTACTTTGAGCCTAAACTGCTTCAACCTTGGGCTTCTAAATACCATGCGCAACGTGGAGGGAATGATGAGTAAAGATTTTCTATAAAAAATAGATTACATACATTGACATAAAAAGAGCAGAATAACTTAATAGATTATTCTGCTCTACAATTACTCTCAAAACTATGACTATTAATTTGTAATTACTAAACTAAATTGACGATTATCAGCACTTGTCTGAAGTTGTACAACATACTCTCCTGACTCCAAACTTGATAAATCTACATGGACGTTACGACGACCTGCCAATAATACTGTTTCTGCAACTACATTGCCTAGATTATCCGTAACAGCTATTTGGCTATTTTCAAATAATGGCATTTCTAACTCTAATTCTGTCAATTCATTCACAGTGTTAGGATAAACTCTTATTTTCCCCCATACTTCAAAAACTACTAATTGTGTTTTAGAATACACTACATTACCTTCCTTATCAGCAATTTTCAGGCGGTAGTAGTTACTACCTTTAGTAGGTTTCTTATGCAATAGATTATACTCTTGTTTTGTAGTATTGATATCCATTTTACCAATAGATTGAAACTCTATACTATTCTGACTATACTCTACTTCTACAACAAAATTTTCGGCATAAGCTAATGTAACTAAATCTAAGTATACATGCCCATCTCCCATTTCATAAGCTGAAAAATGAGATACTTGGCTGAGTAAACCTTCTTCAGCGTTCTCTATATACATCCCTTGTCCTTGATTATGGTTGACTAGACCACTTTCATAACTATTTGAACTAGAAGCAGCAAACAATGTATATTGTGCATTTAAGGAATTTATAGTTATTAATACTGCGATAATTAGTTGAAGACCTGTTCTCATTTTTGGGGCTGATTTAACTTAGTTGAACTTTTGACTCTTTTGACTACTTATTACATACCAAAACAAGACCCAAACACAAAAATTACTAAAAAACAACAAAATACACATATAAAAAACAACCCCATTACCTCATATTGGAATTAAGTCCCAAAATTAGACAAATTTTTTTTAGATCTAAAAAGGCCAAGTGGTCACTACTCCACTCGGCCAAAAATTACACTACACTACTACTTACTTTTTATTAAAAATCTATATAGCAGAAGGCTAATTACTCTTTTACAATAATCACCTTCTGAACTAATATTGTTTTTTCTCCTCGCACACGAATAACATAATATCCTGGAGTAAATCTAGTTGGATCAAAAGGCATTTGTTCTATATTATTCTCATCAACATGGCCTTTATATAAAATTTGTTGATCTTGTCCCATCATTGAGACCATCTCTACTACAATATCATCTTCGAAAGGAGTGTACAAATATAAAGTATTATTGTTTGGTTGAATAAATGTAGGATACAATTTTGCTTCTTGATGGATTTCATCTATCATAACAGCACGCATCTCAGAATATTCAAAAGAACCATCAAAATCAATTTGCTTGAGTCTAAAGTAATGTACTCCAGGAGACATATTTTCCACTTGATAGCTATAATGAGCTGTAGAAACGCTACTACCTTCCGCCTCCACTAAATCAATCAATTCAAACACAGGAATCCCTTTTGAGGGCTTCGCATGTTCAATTTCAAAACCTAAGTTATTTATTTCTGCACTTGTTCCCCATGCTAAAGTTGCGCTAGTTGTAGTTGATTTTTCAGCATTAAAATATAACCATTCAATAGGCAAATCAAGATCCGTTGGGATATCCTGAACCAAAGACTGTTTATTTTGGCAAATACATTGATTAGATCCACTTGATGGAGTTTGAGATATAATCACTACAAGCCCATCAAGATTATTACAAGAAGCTGGTGTTCCAAATGTTGTTGTTTCTGAAACTGTTGCACTACTTCCAATAGGTACTGTAATTGTATGGGCATGCAAAATAGATCCCGTTGCTTGACCTAAAGCATCTGCACAATAAAACTCTGCAATCATTCCTGCGGGTGCAGCCAATCCATTATTAGTAACATCAAATGACACAGAATATATTTGCCCAGATGAACCTACACTAGTAAAAGCAGAAAGGTTAGAAATTGTAAAATCAGGCTTTTGTACAAAGAAACTCAAATTAGCTTGCCCTGCAATTACTTTCACATCACCACAAGGTAAACCACTTGCATCACAAGTAGGGCCCGCCATAGTCACTGTATGATTAATAGTTATTAATTCAGCAGAAGAACAGCCTGTAAACCCAGCAGTATTCACATCAAAAGAAAAATCTATAGTATCACCTAAAGACCAAGTGCTTGGATATTTAACCATTACAGTTGAAGTTCCATTTATATTATTTCGTACCCCTTCAAAACTAGGACAAATAGTTGGATCACCTTCTCCACAAACAAAATTTCCTGCATACTCTACATGATCTGGCAAATCAAAATATCCAGTATCTCTTCCTGTAGACGCATTATCAGGAATCATAACAATACTTATCTTTTGTACAGTATCAGAACAAGTAGAACCTCCAGATATTTTTACATTAGTAGATACATTGTATGGAGGCACTAATCCTGTTATTAAAATAGGTGGTTCGAAAGATGTGATATCACTACCACTAGCAGGACCTCCACAAGGGGCTTCGCCAGTTGGTTGCAGATAAAAACTAGAACCGGACTGAAAGTTACAATCTGTTTGAAACTGAAACGTAATTGTTACTTGACGATCATTAGCACTTACAGCCTGTCGTATACCAAAGATACCATCAGTTGCAATACTATATATTCCTGGATTTTGAGCATCGGCAGCAGCCAAATCAATATTCATAGTTTGACCAACAGGTGTCACTGTAAATGCTCTTGGTGCAGTACCCAAAGGATATTCAATAGTTGGATCATCTAATAATAGAATACCTTGAGGTAATGTAATATTTAAAAATGGATTCATGGTATTAGCCAAATCTGCACTATTCAAAGTAAATGCATAAGTTAAGGTATCACAAATATCATCTGTAGTTCCTGTAGCTATAGGATTCAACTGAAGAGTGGAAGGTTTAGGATCTGTATATAACTCTAAGCTATCTAGTTCACAATTAGAATCATAGGCAGATAAAGAAACAGGATAAGCAGGACAATCAAACCCTGCAAGAATGATCAAGGTATCTGCTGTACATTGAGAATAAGTAGCACTAATTCTAAAGTCATGAAAATCAATTCGATCCACATCTCCAAACTGCCATAAATTATTAACTTTTGTTAATGTAGTTGGCCCAGTAGCTACTCCATTGGTTGCAATATGTTCTATATCTGTAATCACTACACTAGAAGAAGGCACATAAGCACTCAAAAACATATTAGCTGCATCTGAGTTATTAGTTGTATTAGTTACTCTAATCGTCCATTCTATATTCTTGGTTGTACCTTCTGCTGTTTGTGTTGATACATTTGTCAAGGCAATATTGGGTTTCCTCCAACGCAAGTTATTTTCAGTTCTTGTGCCATCAAGCATTTCAAATGCTTGCAGTTGAGGAAGAGGATGCACTACATCTACCATCATTTCAATACTCTCATTAGTATTATCAGGAGTAGCACAAGTTGCTTGAATGAAGACTTGAACCTCTGATCGATCAATTCCATCAGGCACTAATTCTTGAACAGGATTGGCAGGAATACCTCCAACTCGATACAAGTCTCCTGTTACAAAAACAAGTGTGTCAGCACTTGCATCAATAGGTTCTATTGCTGTATTGTTAGGTACACCAATAAAACTACTTAAACGAGCACTTACATACTGATAGCCTGTAGGCATAACCATACGTACAGTATCAGGATAGCCAATAGGCCTCCATTCAAAAGGAAAAATATTTACATTTTGTAAGTTATTACCTGTTCTAGGTTCAAACTCAAGGTCTATACGTCTAGAATTACAAGAAGTAAAGGCTCCAGTTCCTCTAATATCAAAACCTCTTTCGATACTATATACTTTGTAAACTTCAGAAAAAGCATTTGTTCCACAAGTAAACTTTTGTGCACCTGTAGGGTTAGCAACCTCAGCAGTATAAAAATCAACAGGGTAAATAAAACCATCAAAAATAGTGGTTCCATTGAGCGTATTTTGAATATTTGCTCGAACAACCAAACTATCTCCATCTTCAAAAACAAATCCACTCATGCTGGCACAAGTAGCCCCTAATGTATTAGGGCTTACATCTACAATAAAAGTTCGTTTACCTCCTGCATCAGATGAAGTTGCAGTTGCTCCTATACAAGTAAAAGAAGAACCTGCACTTGCATCGAACACTTCAATAGAAGCATCTAAAAATATCCAATTATCATCAATTTGAAACTCAGCATAAGCAAAAGAAAAAACTGGGCTTCCAGTATTTATCTGAACAGTTGCTCCTATAAGTACTTCAGCTGTATCTGAAACAATAAAACGAGTTCTATCTATTAGTGAAGTATCTAATGTACCAGAAGCATCTGCCAAACGATTATTATCGTTATCTGGTAATCCTAAATTAGTTCGTACAAACTGAAATGCTGTTACAGAAGAACCTGAACAAGAACCACCTCCACTAGTACACTGTTCTACTACTAAAGATTCTGTGGTAGTATACAAACAAATTAAACAATGATTGGGGTTAGAAGGACAGGTATTAACTAATAATCGTTTCTGAATATTTTGGTTTGCCCCACATGACCCACAGGCTCCTGTCAATGCTACATTAAAATTAGCATTATTATATATATTAGATGCAGATACTGCAAATTCTGCACGAATAGTATCACCAGAAACCACCACACTTGTAGGGCTAACACCTCCCCAATCTATATCGCCTGGATTATTATTAAACACCACACCACAAGGAGGTAGAATAAACTCCCAAAACATCGTTGAGTTTGTATTCAATCCTGAGATTGAGGTAAATGATGAAGTAAATGTTCTAGATTGCCCATCTGCTATTGCCGGAAAATTACTTTCAGTAGGATTTAACCCCCTCACATCTCTATTTCCATCAATATTCCCATCACCTAAATTATATGTTCCTCCACAAGGATCTTCATAATTAATATTTTCTCGTCGATAACCATCATATAGATAACGACCACAAGAAGAAGGACAAATATGCTCTACATCTATCTCCATGTCTACATATGTACCTGCCGGAATAGTGTCTACTCGATAAAAAACTTTTTTTGCACCAAAAGTAGTTGGTACAATAGAAGTTGGCCCAACACCTGCTGAGGTAGTAATAGTAGAGGTTCCTGCTAAGAACTGTGTGGCAGATGAATTTGTGTTTCTTACCTCAAAAGCAAAATCTACATTGACAGCATCTACTGTTCCTGTGTTGGACACTCTAAATCTTTTTGTAAATGTTTGCCCTTCAAAACAATCTGGATTTTCATTTAAATTCCGATCTGAAATTGCAATATTAGGAACCCCTGGAGGAATAGCTACATTTGCAGAAGTAGTACTTATATTTTGGCAGCGAGCAATACAATCCCAATACACACCATAAGAAGTTGCTCCATCTCCAACATCTGTAAAACAGCTCAATATCTCAATGTCTTCCTTTATAGTAATAGTCTGCCCATTACAAAGCAAAGCTCCTGTCCCAGCTAAGGATTCTATATCTAATGTATAAAAAGCAGTATCTCCATTAGTAGTATGTGGACTAATAAAAATAGGTAAAACTGGAGGAATAGCTCCCATGTTGGCCGTAGTAGAAGTAACTGTCATTTGATTGATTTGGATGCCTGCAGCTGCATCTACAACATAAAACTCTATGACTTGTACACATCCAAGCCCACCATTTGTTACTATTATATCCCTTGACAGTACATCTCCTGGATACCCTTGAAGATTCACTATAGAACCTCCGCCTCCAGTTCCTCCTAATGAAACTAAGGCTTCATTGAGCCCAAAGGGTATAACAGTAGTGTTAATGTTACTAAGGTTATCAGCAACAGAAGAAGTATTATAAGTCACAAATACAGAATCTAGAAGCAAGTTACCTAAATCTCGATAAGCAATTGTTCGACAGTCTGCAGTTCTTGAAATCTGAAAAACACAAGTTTCTCCAACTGTCATTGCTCCAGAAAAAGTAAAAGATGGTTTTTCGAGATTAGAAATATTAGATTCTGTAATAACAATCCCTCCTGGATTAGATAAAATAGTTACAGAACTTGGCACATAATTAATTCCTGGAGGAAGATTAATAGCTATAGAATTTCCTGTAACGGCACCTGTTGCTGATAATGTAATATCAACAGTTTGTGAATCTATACAAACTTGAATATCTGCAGGAGAAGCCCCTGACGTTACATTTAATTGGGAATATCCAGAGGATATCACCCAAAACAATAAAAATAATGATGTGTAAAGCTTCTTGCTCATAATTTATTTATTATAGAAGTTGTTTAAAAATGTTTTCTAAGAAAGATAATAATAAATGCCAAATAATGTAGACTAACCCAGATGTCAGATTTAGTTTCAAATCGAACCAAAAGGATTTTAAAAGCATCTATCCATGCATTTGTTCGCTCAACAGAAAAATATTCTTTGTAAAGTTTATCATCTAAAAGGTATTCATAATCAGTAGTTTTA
>JAAEPD010000392.1 GCA_024222455.1 Aureispira sp. | reverse complement strand
TAAAGTGTAAGATTCCTCTCTATGGATATCTTGTACTAATAACTCTATATGCGTATGTATTGAGCTTTCTATCGTTTCAGTAGTACAGTAGACTCGATGACCTATAAAAGATAAGTCAGAGCCTACTAGAATGTCTAAATAAGCAGGCTTAGACTTTACGTCTTTACCTGCTATTCTACCTTTAATAGCTATCATTAAAATGGTAAGTCATCATCTCCGCTATCATCAATAGTATCAGGTGCTTTAGTTTGTGCATTTTGTTTAGCTGGTTGTTTGTCTGCTGCAGTAGATACTCCTTCTATTTTCCATGCATGCAGATTAGTAAAATACTTATCGTTCCATTCACGCCCTCTAAGGTTGAAAGATACCGCTACTACTGTACCTACTTTGAAAGGATCTATTTTATCTACTGCATCTTGTACTAACTCAAACTTAACTAGCTGAGGGTATTTTTCATCTGTTTCTATTACAAACTCACGTTTTTTGAATGTAGCGTTTATGTTTTGCTCATCAAATTTTTTGTGTACTTTTCCTTGAACTTCTAAACTCATAGTTGTTTACTTTTTATTTTACTTGATATAATTTCCAACCATTACTAAAGATTGGTTTTTTCCTTAACGCTTCAAAATCTATTATATTAGCACAGTCATCTATCACCTGTGGCATTATGACTAGCTGTAAGTAGTCTATTTCTCTAGGTAGCTTTTTGTGGGATACCTTGTATGTGTTTTGCATCTTTTGATATGCTTCGTCTATTGTCATTCTGTATCTTTTTTATCATCCTCAAACAAATATCCAAAGACTCCGCTATATCTTTCGACTTTTGGAGTTCTTGGATTTTTTGTTTT
>JAAEPD010000391.1 GCA_024222455.1 Aureispira sp. | reverse complement strand
TTATTAGCTTATTTTCTGTAAATTGAACATTCATAAAGATTGGTTTGACTGTTTTTAGATTTTTTCTACAAATCAAATTTACAAAACTTTACAAATCAATCTTTTATTCCTTGTTCTAATCCTTAGTTCACGTTAAAATAAGAATAGAGCCAGCTCATAAAGCTGGCTCTATTCTATCTTATTATCTAAATAGCTTCACGACTAGTTGCGTTTCACTAACATTTTCACGCTTACCTCATCTATCAACTCCACTTCGTCTCCACCATCTAAGGCATCTACTAAAGTCAACTCAGTAGCCAATACTTCTTGACATATATAGTCTTTGAAATGTGCTACTGCATTTGTTATAGATTCATGGTTTTGCAAAGTTAGGGTGATGCGATCGGTCACCTCAAAATCTTTATCCTTACGTAGATTTTGTATGCGATTGACCATTTCACGAGCCATACCTTCAGCTTCGAGCATGTCTGTCAAATTCACATCCAAAGCTACTGTCAATGGACCATCGTTGGCTACTAACCAACCTTCTATATCTTCAGAGGTTATGACAAAATCCTCTAATAAGAGTTCGTGAGTAGTCTCTCCTATCTGAAGCATATAATTACCATCCTTCTCCAACTTAGCTATATCTTCTTGACCAAACCCATCTATAGCAGCCTTAGCAGCTTTCATATCCTTGCCCAAACGACGGCCTAGCGTTTTGAAATTTGGTTTTATACCTTTCTTTATTATTCCAGAAGTATCAGTTATGTACTCTATCTCTTTTACGTTCACCTCTGTAAGTACCAAATCCTTCACTTGGTCTACTTGCTCTTGGAATCCTGCATTTAGTACTGGCAACAATATTTTTTGTAATGGTTGACGTACTCTTAGGCTCTCTTTTTTGCGTAAAGAAAGTACCAAAGAAGATATTCCTTGAGCATAGCCCATACGCTCTTCCAATGCCTTGTCTATAGCAGCTTCATCCACTTTAGGGAAGTAAGCTAAATGCACAGATTCATGAGATTCTAATCCTGTTACATCATTCAAATTCTTATACAAGAAGTCTGAAAAGAATGGTGCTATAGGCGCCATCAACTTAGACAAAGTTGTCAAACATTGATATAAGGTTTGATATGCAGCTATTTTATCGGTATTGTACTCCCCTTTCCAGAATCGACGACGGCACAAACGCACATACCAGTTGCTCATATGACGATCAACAAAATCTGCTATTTTACGTCCTGCATTAGTAGGCTCATAGCTAGCAAAGTCTGCATCTACATCTTGTACCAATGTATTCAATAAAGATATTATCCAACGATCTATCTCTGCACGCTCATTCATTGGTACTAGTGCCTCTTTATGGTAGAATCCATCTACATTAGCGTAAAGCGTATAGAAAGAATAGGTATTGTATAATGTACCAAACAACTTACGACGAGTCTCGTCTAGACCAGCTTCATCAAACTTAAGATTATCCCAAGGTTGTGCGTTGGTTAGCATGTACCAACGGGTAGCATCCGCTCCATATTTATTCAAAGTTTCGAAAGGTTCTACAGCATTACCTTTAGATTTAGACATTTTAACCCCGTTTTTATCCAATACTAACCCATTGGACACTACATTTTTGTACGCTACAGAATCAAAACACATCGTTCCTATAGCATGTAGAGTATAGAACCACCCACGGGTTTGGTCAACACCTTCTGCTATAAAATCGGCAGGATAAGCGACTTCACCACCTTTGCCATTGAGTGCATTGTCTATCAGTTCTTTATTTTCGAAAGGATAATGCCACTGTGCATAAGGCATAGAACCACTATCAAACCAAACGTCTATTAGATCTGTTTCACGAACCATTTTTTGACCATTGCTGCTCACTAAAACCACATCGTCTATATACGGACGGTGTAAATCTTTAGGCATAGTTTGGTTTAAGCCTAATACTTCATTTGCCTTGTTTATACCTGCTTCCAACTCTGCAAGAGAACCTATACAAACTGCCTCTGTACCATCTTCTGTACGCCATATCGGCAAAGGTATTCCCCAATAACGAGAGCGAGAAAGATTCCAATCTTGCAGTCCATCTAACCAACCACCAAAACGTTTTTCGCCTGTAGATTTAGGCTTCCAGTTTATCGTTTTGTTCAGTTCCATCATACGCTCCCTTTTGGCAGTAGCACGTACAAACCAAGAATCTAGAGGGTAGTACAATACTGGCTTATCTGTACGCCAACAGTGTGGGTAACTGTGAACATATTTCTCTACTTTGAATGCCTTATTTTCTATCTTTAGTTTTATCGCCAACTGTACATCAGCTGACTTATCAGGTGCATCAGCTTCGTTGTAGTACTCGTTTTTGACATACATCCCAGCAAACTCGCCCATTTCTGGTCTAAACTTACCTTGTAAGTTGACTAAAGGTACCAATTCTTCATTTTCATCCATCACCAACATTGGTGGCACTCCATGTTCTTTAGCTACAAATGCATCATCAGAACCAAAAGTAGGTGCTATATGTACTATACCTGTACCATCGGCAGTCGTTACGAAGTTTCCAGATATTACTCTAAATGCTTTTTCTGGTGTTTCGTGTGGCAAAGCATAAGGCAACAGTTGCTCATATTCTATACCGACTAGGTCTTTTCCTACAAACTCTTGAACTACAGTATAAGGTATCTTTTTATCTCCAAATGTAAATCCTTCTAAAGTTAGCTCTTCATTAGCTACAGCATACTTACCCGAAAGTTGTTTGCCTACTAAATCTTTAGCCAAAACTATATGCATTGGCTCTCCTGTATATTGGTTGAATGTTTTGACCAATACATAGTTTATCTTAGGCCCTACACACAATGCTGTATTGGAAGGCAAAGTCCAAGGAGTAGTTGTCCAAGCTATAAAGAAGGTTCCTTCTGGAAGCAAATCGTTGCTCTTAGTCTTGAACTGTGCTACTACAGTAGTATCCGAAACATCTTTGTAACAACCTGGCTGATTAAGCTCATGTGTACTCAATCCTGTTCCAGCAGCTGGTGAGTAAGGCTGTATAGTGTAGCCTTTGTATATCATATCGTCTTTGTATAGCTTCTGTAGCAACCACCATACTGACTCTATATAGTTGTTTTCGTAGGTTATATAAGGATCGCTCATATCTACCCAATAGCCCATTTTGAGGGTTAGGTTATCCCACATATCCTTATACATCATCACGGTTTCTTTACACTCTTTGTTGTAATCGTCCACCGATATTTTGTTGCCTATATCTTCTTTGGTTATCCCTAATTTCTTTTCTACAGCTAGTTCTATTGGCAAACCATGGGTATCCCAACCTGCCTTACGTCTCACCAATTTACCTTTCATGGTCTGAAAACGACAAAAAGTATCTTTGACAGAACGTGCCAATACGTGATGGATTCCAGGTTTCCCATTTGCAGAAGGAGGCCCTTCAAAAAACACAAAACTCTCTGCACCTTCTCTTTCCTTCATGCTTTTCTCGAATATTTTTTGGTCTTTCCAAAATTCGAGCATTTTCTTATCTATCTCTGGGAGATTTAACCCTTTAAACTGTTCGTACTTTTTCACGATATCACCGTTTTTAAAAAAAATTAGAGTATTTGGTTTGCAAAAATAAAAAAAGCCCTGACAAATTTTTCAATCTGTCAGAGCTTTTGGTTCATTTAGTATGTATATAACACTATTGAGCCATGCAGATTGGTATCTGAGGACTGATAATAATGTTAATAATTATTGTATGTGGATTATTCTTATTCATAATTATGGTAAATAGTAGTTCAACTATTCTGTTGATCTAATTTATGTATTTGTTGGGGTATTAACAAATACTAGGTTCAAAAAAGTTCAGTTGCATTGTTATTTATTATAATTACAATACGAACATAGTCCTACATTATAAAGCTAGATCATATGTCTAAAAAATTCATTATCAAACTTGCTTTTGCTTCGATAGCCTTACTGGGAGCCCTTTTTCTTGCTTTTTGGATGCAACCACTCAAAAAACTAAATGCAGCTAAAGATTTATTACAAAAATCTAGTTATCATTTAGATGAATCTACTCAAATATTGGCAGCACCTACAGATGGCTACTACAAAGCTACTGATATACTTGGTGACCTTCAAACAAACCTCTTTATAGGCACTCAAGCTAGTAATGTCCTGAATCTTAGTTTAAGTAATGGGACCAATACATTTGTGGATGTTTATGCATCTAAAATATATACACTAAGAGAGAATGCCTTGTCTCAAATTAGAAAAAATCTAGACTCTCTCAAATATAATAAACTTATAGACCAATCCTCTGACTGGTTTTATGAACAAAAAACGCATTATGCTGATATGCTTAAAACCCAAAGCAGCCCTTTAGACAGTTTAGCAAAAACTATGCTTCAGGAGTTAGCTCAACAAGAAGGGTTTGAAAAACTCTGTGAGCAATGGTCAACTTTTGCTTACTATACACTAACCAAAGGAGATAGTACAGTCGCTAAACTTTGTGCTTGTGATCCTATTTTGCAAAATGCACAGGATGTCAGAATGAGCAACTTTGTTCTTTTCGAAGCACAGTAATTCCTTGAAAAGTGCTCAAATTTTATTAGTTTTAGAAAGATAGACAGTTATAACATTCAAAACTCCCCAATTATGGCTTGGAAAGAAGCACTTAAAACAGTTGGCGCAGCCGTAGCTATAGCAACAGCCAAACTAATTCCAATAATGATAGTCGGATGTATCTTGAATTGGATATTCATAATCATGTACGGAAGTAGTATTTGGACAGCACTAACACCAATTGATACAGGACGTAGTCCTTTCTCTGCAATTGTCTTAGTTCCTGCTTTATTAGTGGTTTTTATGTTTATTTTAGGCTTTCCAATACTTTATTTTTTGGTAGGAAAAAGCTATGCACTTAAGTGTGCTATTCGACATATTTTCAAGAAAAGTGCGCCTTCTTTATTTCAGTATTTTGTGCCTAAAGTAGTTGAATATGCAGGAGATACTTACCAAACCAATGATACCGTTCTGCAAGCTCGTGATATGCATGACAATTTTGCTAAAAAAATGACCAACATGTCTTGGCCACTGCGTATGCTGTATAACTTTGCACTCAATAAAATCCCCTTCAAAGAAAAGTTTGATGAGATTACTGGTGGTTTAGATCTAGTAGAAAGCAATTATGATGAGATTGGTAAACGATTGAGCCAAGAGTTGGCAAGCAAAGTCGAAGAAAAATTCTTGGGTGCTAGTCTAAAGAACTTTTGGATATTACTATTAGTCAACATCGCCTCTATGGTGATATTGGTTAAATTTGTGATCTAACTTGCCAAAGCTATAGCAGCCAAACTCACTTTCACACCTTCTACTTCTATCAAATTGCTGGCACAAGCTTCTAAGGTAGCTCCTGTAGTAATTACATCATCGACCAAAAGTAAGTGTTTGTTTATTAGTTTTTCGGGTGCCACTACCCGAAAAGCACTTTTTACATTTTCGAAGCGATCCATTCTAGATTTCTTGGTTTGGGTAGTGGTGTTTTCTTGACGTACAAAAAAGTCATCAGACCATTTTATTCCCATTGTTTCTGCCAAACCTTCTGCAAATTTAGCCGCTTGATTATACCCTCTTTTATGTTGCTTTTTAGGATGCAGAGGTACTGGTATTATATAGTCTATATTCTGATACAAAGGTGCATTTTTCAGTTCATGTCCATAGAGTTTTCCTAACTCTATTCCTATCTGTGGCTGATGTCGATATTTTAGGGCATGAATGAGTTGTTGGATTAAGCCTTCTTTTGTAAAAGTGCAATAGGTTGTTGCATGCTGCAGTTGTATTCGTCCCCAAAATCGTTCTAATACAGGATTATCGTCCAATAAATGATAATTAGTCGGGTTAATTTGCCCTTGGCAAGAGATACAAATGCTACTCCCCTTAGCAGGCACACGTTGTGTGCAAGCCAAACATAATCTAGGGTAAACTAAATCTAATAATTTTTGTAGCATAAGTACTTTAGCTTTTCTTCTTATTTGCTTTTAGAAACTTTTTCAGAGCAGAAGCTTCCTCTTTGGTGATGTTGGCCACATTTAGGTATTTCCCTTTTAGGGTTCTAATTTTTAGATTATATCTAATCTTGGTTCCTCCCTCTACTGCCGAATTTTGCAAGGCTTTAAGTTCATATTTTTTCACTTTAGTTCCAAGAGCATAAGGATTGTATTGATACAAATTATCGGCACTTACCCCTGTAACAATCTGTAAGGCAATTAGTCGAAATACTGACATTAGAATAGTCCCCACCAATACAAACAAAGCAATTGGCCAACCTCCCATTATAAAAAGGACTCCTATAAGAGGCAAAGAACCTACAATATATTTACCTTGATTATCCATAAAAACATTCCACTGTTTTTCGCCTGTATTAGGGTCTAACAAAGCAGAACCAACCCAATCTAATGCTTCGATAGGTTCTTTAGAGTTGTCCTGAATCATTTTTTCTAAATCCTCTGCAATTTTACTTCTAAAAGGGGTTAGGTTGCTCATGGTTTTTAGTTTTGCTATTCGTTATAATATTATTTTACGCAACTGTTGGGCTACAATACTATCACCTTCCAATAAACATTTAGGCACTTTAGATTTATCTAGAGGATTGCCATAAACAGAAAATTTTGCTAAACTCTTCAACTCCAATAACTCTTTAGGTAATGTTTGCAATTGATTAGCACCTAAAAAAAGAGTCTTCAAATTTTCCAAACGCCCTATACTTTTAGGCAGTTCTACCAAGTTATTGTTGTTCAAATACAGTTCTTGCAAGCTGATTAAATCTCCAATATTATCAGGAATAGTTTTAATCTTGTTATTTGTCAACCTTAAAATACGTAAATGTTCGAGTTGAGTGACCTCAGTATTTACTGTTTTCAATTCACCATCTACAGCCACTAACCTCCAAAGCTCTTTTAGCTCAAACAACTCTTTAGGAAAGAAATCAAAACTTGGATAATAAAAATAGATTTCCGACAGCTTTTTCAAAAGCAATAAGGCCTCATAATGCTCCTCTTTAAAATTGCTACCAAAAGAGACATACCGATAAGCATGAATATCAGCAATCATATCTTCTACAGCAACAACATCCTCTAGATTTGCCTTTCGAAGCGAACCTCGAGATCCATTGATGTAGAAATATCGAATATTATCTAAAAGTGTTGATAGATCTATGGATTGAGAGTCAGCCAACTGCATAGCCAATTCTACATTAACAGCCTCTCCTGTATATAATAGTTGTTTTATTTTATCTTTATTTGCTTGCATCCTTAAGCATCTCCTGCATTTTTATGAACTCCTCCATTGTATAAATATTACTCAAAAAAGTCTCATTAGGAGGAATAGGATTTGTTTTATCTACAGTCTTTTCAGACAGATAGACCAATCCAATATCTTTAGCATAAATCTCTGTCACTTCCTTTTCTACATTCCAAAATCCCCCATTTTTAACATCTTCTATATCATAATAGTCTTTATTATTGAACACAGCTACATCAACCTGTTCTCCATGTAAATCATAGGTACTAAACTCTTTGAATTTTCTATCTCTAGTCAATTTAGTCACCACATTAGTATCAGGAGGCAAACTCAAGGTACACTCAAAACGATAAGCCATTGCAGAATCTTGAACAGCCTCAAAAGGATATACTACATTCTGACTAATTTGAGCTGTATAAGGTTGTGATTTCCCACTAACAGAATCTTTCAAAAACATCTTATAATCTTTACTAATTGTCCCATTAGCAACGATCCACTCCCTAGAAAGCTGATCTTGTTCAAAAAATGGATTGTACCGCACACCCACCAAATATCGATCGCCAGCCTCGTCATTCACTACCTTAAAATACCAATAATAAGAAACTACCATTGATTCTTTATTTGCATACTCATAGACCCAACCATCTTGCAAAGAATCTATTGGATAATAATAAGGTTTTAGGTTGAAGGTTTCTGGTTCATTATTTATTGGTTCTGTATCGGCAGGTGTAGTTTCGCAAGAAACCCATAAAAAACTTAGTGCTAATAGATAGAATAGTTCTTTCATAGAATGGTTGTTAGGTTTTGGATTATGCTATAATTCCTAAATTTATAATATTTTGAGGTATTCACAAGACAAGTTCTGACAAATCGGCTAATCCTAAAGCTAAATTATAGACAATATGTCCTATTTCCTTGTATTGGAACATAATATGTTAACAGCTAGTTCGTGGTTTTCCTTAAAATTTTGATTATCAAAATCAAAGGAAATTAAGTTTTAGCTTTTTTACTAAAACCCAAAAGTCTAAGGAACTGCCATTAATAAACTTCTCGATAATAAAAAAAGCTCCTAATAACTTCTACAAACTGCTTATAATATTATCTTTGTTAGTTCGAATGTAGAATATATATAACTATAACTATAAAATAAAACTACCATGTTTGGTTTTTTGAAAAAAGTATTTGGAAATAAGTATGATCGTGATGTGAAAACGATTTTACCTATTGTAGATGAAATCAATAGTTATTTCCAAAAATATCAGTCTCTTTCTCATGATGAACTCCGAAATAAAACAGTAGAATTTAGAAGTCGCATCAAGGCGCATCTAAGTGCTATTGATGAAGAGATGGAATCTATCCGAACAGAGGCAACAGAGACTAGCAATATAGACAAGAAACAAGAGTTATTTGATGACATAGATAACTTAGTAGAAGAGCGTGATGAGCAAATAGAAGAAGTTCTAAAAGAATTGCTACCAGAAGCGTTTGCTGTAGTAAAAGAAACTGCTCGTCGTTTCAAAGAAAATGACACCCTTGAAGTATCCGCTACAGATTTTGATAGAGATATGGCTGGGCGCTTGCTCGACAAGTCTCCTGTAAAAATAGAAGGTGATAAAGCCATCTGGAAAAGTGCTTGGTTAGCTGCTGGTAATGAGATCAAGTGGGATATGGTACACTATGATGTGCAGTTGATTGGTGGTATTACCTTGCATCAAGGTAAAATTGCTGAGATGCAAACAGGGGAAGGTAAAACATTGGTTTCTACGCTTCCTTCTTACCTGAATGGGTTGACTAGTGAAGGTGTTCACCTAATTACGGTGAATAACTACTTGGCAAAACGTGATGCTGAATGGATGGGGCCTTTACTCAACTTCTTATTCCTAACTGTAGATTGTATAGATAACTACAAACCACATTCGCCAGAGCGTAAAAGAGCTTATAAATGTGATGTTACTTATGGTACCAACAATGAATTTGGTTTCGATTATCTACGTGATAATATGGTACATAAGCTAGAGGATAAAGTACAAGGCAAGTTCCATTTTGCAATGATTGATGAGGTAGATTCGGTGTTGATTGATGATGCTCGTACTCCTTTGATCATATCTGGACCTACTCCAAAAGATAATAGAGATGAGCTTTTCAAAGTATTGAAAGGGCCTGTTCAGCAGCTAGAAGCTGCTCAAAAGAAAATGGTTGGTGAGCTATTGCGTAATGCTCGCAAAAAAATAGCTGCAGGTGATACTAGCCCACAAGAAGGTGGTGGAGGTCTTGATCTTTTCCGTGCTTACCGTGGTTTGCCTAAACACCGTGCATTAACTAAGTTCTTGAGTGAACCTGGTATGCAAACACTATTGAGAAGTACAGAAAACTTCTATCTACAAGAGCAAGGTAAAAAAATGCCTGCTGCAGATGCACCTCTATTCTTTGTAATAGAAGAGAAAAATAGAAATGTAGAGTTGACAGATAAAGGTGGTGAATTTCTTGGTAAAGGGAATTCTGATGCTAACTTATTTGTAATGCAAGATATAGGAAGCATGCTTGCTGATATCGAGAAAAACGAAGCTCTATCTGATGAAGATAAAATAAAAGAGAAAGACAATGCTTTGCAAGAATTTGCCGCAAAAAGTGAGCGTTTACATGCATTGCAACAGTTACTAAAGGCATATACTCTTTTCGAAAAAGAAGAGGAATATGTAGTGATGGATGGTAAGGTTAAGATTGTAGATGAGCAAACAGGCCGTATTATGGAAGGTCGTCGTTACTCAGATGGTCTTCACCAAGCAATAGAAGCAAAAGAGGATGTAGAAATAGAAGGTACTACTCAAACTTATGCTACAGTTACACTCCAAAACTTCTTCCGTATGTACCACAAACTTTCGGGTATGACTGGTACGGCTGAAACAGAAGCACAAGAGCTTTGGGATATCTACAAACTAGATGTTGTGGCTATTCCTACCAACAAACCAATTGTACGTGATGATCGTAATGACTTGGTTTATAAAACAGAACGTGAAAAATACAATGCCATTATCGCGGATGTAGAGCAAATGGTAAAAGGTGGTCGTCCAGTACTAGTAGGTACTACTTCAGTACAAAACTCAGAACTTTTGAGTCGTTTATTGAAACTTAGAGGTATCGAACACAATGTATTGAATGCAAAACAACATGCTCGTGAGGCTGATATTGTTGCTGCTGCTGGTCAAGCTGGGCAGGTAACCATAGCAACCAATATGGCTGGTCGTGGTACGGATATCAAGATTAACGAGGAAGTTCGTGCAGCAGGTGGTTTAGCTATTATTGGTACAGAGCGTCACGATTCTCGACGTGTAGATAGACAGTTGCGTGGTCGTGCTGGTCGTCAAGGAGATGTGGGTTCTTCTCAGTTTTATGTATCTCTTGAAGATAAGTTGATGCGTATTTTTGGTTCTGAACGTATTGCCAAATTGATGGATCGTTTGGGACACCAAGAAGGAGATGTACTACAACATGGTATGATTTCTAAATCAATAGAACGTGCTCAGAAGAAAGTAGAGGAAAATAACTTTGGTACTCGTAAGCGTTTGTTAGAGTATGATGATGTAATGAACATCCAACGTGAAGCTATTTACAAACGTCGTAACAATGCTTTGGCTGGAGATCGTTTAGCTATTGACCTCAACGAGATGTTTTTCAACCTCTCTATGGATTTGATTGCAAAGCACCAAGGAACTAGAGACTTCAATGACTTCGAACAAGATGTTATTCGTTTCTTTGGTATAGAGCCAGAAATTGATGAGCGTAAGTTACTTAATGGCAAATTAGAGGATTTAGCTCATGACCTTCATGAGCAAGCTATGCAGGCTTACAAACGTAAGTTCCAAACGATTATAGATGTTGTAATGCCGGTAATCAACCAAGTATACAATGACCCTAATGCAAGTTTCACTAAAATTGCAGTACCATTCACCAATGGTGTGCGAGGTTTAGAGATTGGTGCTGATATGCAAGAAGCTATTGATTCAGACGGTCAAGCATTAGTAGAAGATATAGAAAGAACAATTACACTTGGTCTTATTGACAATGCTTGGAAAGAGCATTTGCGTAATATGGATGAGTTGAAAGATCAAGTACAAGGTGCTTCTTTTGAGCAAAAAGATCCATTAGTTGTTTATAAGATTGATGCTTATGATTTGTTCAAACACTTCATTAGTGAGATCAATGGTGAAGTAGCTTCCTTCTTGTTTAGAGGTACTATTCCTATTCAACGTGAAAACGTACACAGTGCTCGCGAAGAAAAAACAGACAACAGTAACCTAAAAACAAATATTGATGAGCAAAAAGCAGCTGAAGAGGCTCAACGCAAAGCTGCTATGCAACAAAGAGGACAACAAGTAGAAAAGGTAAAAACTATCCGCCGTGAAGAGAAAAAGGTTGGTAGAAATGATCCTTGTCCTTGTGGAAGTGGCAAAAAATACAAACAATGTCATGGTAAAAAATAGTCAATACCTAGACTAAAATATAAAAAGGACATTCTCCATATAGAGAATGTCCTTTTCTTTTGAATCCTGTTTATGCACTTTAATGCTTCATTATTTTTTTGGTAAGAATACCTTCTGGTGTCCTGATTTTCAGGATATACATACCTTTAGAATAGCTCTCTAAATTCAAGGTCATTTCTGAATCATTAATAACTTTACTTTGTATTAACTTCCCCTCCAATGAATACAAGTTTAGGTGTCCATCAAAAACAGTTTCTCTAAAATCTATGGTTAGTCTATCATCAACAGGATTAGGATATATCCTAATATCAATATCCTTATTTTCTATGGTAGATACAGAAGTATATACATTACAATTAGTGGCACTTCCATATCGTTCTCCTTGTTTTTCATAACAAACTAACGAAATAGGAGGATGTCCTGTCCACAAACAACTAGGAATAGAACTCTTAATAGTAGAACCAATACCTTCTATGTATTGATGTATACCGTAGGAATAAAACTTAAACTCTTTGAGAGGAGTTGAACCTAAATAAGCAGTACTTATTTCACTAATTGAATCTGCACAGTTATCCAAAAACAAAGAATCACCTACCTGTTTTGTAAAATCAAAAACCATTGAATCTACCCCATTTATATATCGATAAAAATGGCCTACATCATCTCTAATAAAACCTCTCAAAGTTCTAGAATAATTGGTTACAACAGGAGGTCCACTTATCACTAAATGAGAATCTACTCCCACAGAGTATTCCTTAAAATAAGTTATCCCTTGTATGGTAGTATCACCATCTAAGGTAACTGTGCTATGATGAATATAAGTCCCATTAGGCCCATCCCAAAAATTCCGATGATAAACCCATGTAGACGTGGAATCTAAATGGTATTGAGCAAATGAAGTCCCCGTAAGAAGAATAAGAAGGCTAAAAATAAGCTTGAAGGTTCGCTGCAATTGTTGCATAAGTGTGTTAGGTTTGTTTGTAACAAAGAAATTTATTAAATAATCTTCGAGGAGTTTTCCTTTCGAAAAAAGGGGGGAATTATTTAATTAGCTGTTTATTTCTTTTTAGTTGGTTGGGATAGATATATAATATACATCATTAGAAACAATACTATAGTTAAGAATAAGCAATACTATAAGTTTTATTGATTCAAGTAATAAAATAGAAAGAACAATAACTTTTTGAAGATAAATCACTGTTCTTTCTTATATCAAACAGGTAATGTTCAATGAACTGTGTCAAAATAATTAATTAATGTTTTTCACTCGCCAAAGTCCTCAATAAAAGAGGGACTTTGGCGAGTGAAAAATATGCTTATTGCTAATCCTCTCCCATATTCAAATCTA
>JAAEPD010000390.1 GCA_024222455.1 Aureispira sp. | reverse complement strand
CAACCATGTTTAGTGAGCTTTTTCATATGGTGACTACGTACGTTTTTACTGCAACAAATTTACCCATTTCCAACTCAGCTGGTATTACCGCGGCTGCTGGCACCAGACTTGCCCTGAACTTGCTACTCGAGACTAGGTCTAAAAGTCTCCCATTCCAATCAACTACTATAAGCAGTTGTTGATACGGATAGTCACCTTTTCAGGCATTGCCTATTCGAAAAGTTTTCGCTCCTGCTGCCAACCTTAGCTGTGAACGCCGTTTCTCATGCGTTCTCTCCGGAACCGAACCCTAATTCCCCGTTATCCGTCAAAGCCACGGTCGTCCAATACACGACCGTCAACAGCTGATAGATCAGAAACCCATTCTCAATAGACATAAGTCTAATCACCCAATAAACGTTCAAGTTTTGAGCTTAGGAATAATTGGGGCAAGCCGGAGCTTTATCTCACGTATTAGCCTCACAATTAGCAAAGTTATCCGTCTGTTTCTGAGAGTAGGTAATCTCTGTTTTAATGAGCCGTCCGCAGGCATTGCTCAAGCAATGCCAAACACATGCATGGATTAATCTTTTAACTGAGAAATGCGATACCGGCAGGATCAACCGGATGATAATTATGAATAAAACTATTTCAAATATCCGTTTTGAGTTTTAGATCCATCTACCTTTTTTAATTTCACGTCGCGTTATGCGCCATTTCAAACAATAGATACTCGCTAGACACAACTATGTTACATCTTTCTATTTAGGCTACCTTAATAACCAATTTTTAAAAACCCTCAAAAACACAACGAACCTTCTCTCTAGGTTGCTCTACATATATAATATAGAAGGTATACAATACCACACACTATACAATGGTAATCATTACCTTCAAAAAAAATCCCCAAAAAATAAAATATATTTTTTCGTCAAAAATAACCGATATGTAGTGGTTTCAATCTCTTGTACATAAATATTTATTTTTGTCAATAATAATGGATATATACTGGTCCGCCAATAGATATATAGTGGTAACCCTTGGTATTCCGTGGACGCGTTAACTATTCTCTTTCTACTATCTGCCTTTGTCATTGTATATCTTTTATACAACTATTGCTAACCGTGCAGCCATATTTCAAAAAAAAGGAATAGCAAACATGGCTAGCCTCGCTCTATAGACTTTAACAGTCATCCAGT
>JAAEPD010000389.1 GCA_024222455.1 Aureispira sp. | reverse complement strand
CAATCTAGATAATAGCCAAACACATCCGGAGGCAAGGTTTTTCCTTTGAAGGTACCATCCCAACCAATATCAAGACTAGTTGTTTCAAACACCTTTTCGCCCCAACGATCGTAGATAGCAAAATAAAGCTCCCTGATATTCGCTCCACGCACATAAAGAATATCGTTTTGTCCATCATTGTTAGGCGTAAATGCATTGGGCACAAAAACATTAGGATTGCTACACTGTGGTGGTTTTATATTCATCACAATAGAATCCTGATTGCTGCAACCTTTACTATTGGTGACGGTGAGATTATACACAGTAGTAACTGTTGGAGTAACTACTGGATTATATATAGTAGTAGAACTTAAGCTCGGTTCGGCAGCCCAAGTATATACATAGTCAATATCGTTAGTCGCCACCAATTGTGTATACTGTCCTTTTAGTAAGCTGTCTGTGTCTGCCAAAATATCTAGAGGCGGGAAAAGTCCTGTAGTAATAATTTCACTACTTGCGGTATCGGTACAGCCAAAGTGATTAATAGCCGTAATTTCCAAAGTCTTATCAGCATCAGCCAACACCCAAACACTATCTGTCCCTTGACCACTAAGCACCTCTGCATTCGGACTCCATGTAAAAGTCAAACTATCTGTATACAATGGAAATTCATCTGTCACAAACAACTGTACAGAATCGTCTGGACAATAGCCTTCAGCAGTATTCACAGATATATCAACTCCTTGTAGCCTAATATCTAGCGTTTTTCGAATAGTATCTGCACAGAAAGTACCTTCATCTACGATTAGACTAATCTCATAAGTACCTGTATCCGAAAAACTATGTGTTGGATTTTGAGATGTAGAAGTATTTTGACCACTAGTAGGGTCTCCAAAATCCCATAAATAAGTATTTAATGAACTTGTACTATTATTATCAAAAGAAATGTCTAAAGAGATATTGCAATTCCCATTAGAACTCTGAAATTTGGCATCAGCATATCGACCATCTATATTAATATTGCTAGTTGTAGAATCCTTGCAACCATGCTCATTTTCTAGTACCACATTAAAGGACTTATTGGTATCTGCAACTACTAAGATAGTATCTGTTCCTTGTCCACTCAAAATTTCGACATTCGGGCTCCACAAAATAGTAGAATTGGCTAAAGATGCTCCTACTTTATTGGTCACATAGAGTTGTACGGTATCGTATGCACAATAACCTGTATAACTGCTTACCTCCAGGTCAACACCTGTGAGCTGCACATTAATCCATTGTTGACTAGTATCTGCACAATAGGTTCCTGGATCTACGATGAGTGTAACTAAATAAGCTCCTGTATCCGAAAACACATGCGTGGGATTTCTGAACTGAGAAGTATTTTGACTGCTAGCTGTATCACCAAAATTCCACTGATAACTACCAATCACAGCTTGACTACTGTTATTAAAAGCAACAATAGGATCATCATCACAATCAACCGTTGGACTATAAAAAGCTGCTGACACTTGCCTTCCACAGACACCTATTGTATACTGAAAATCTCTTCTTGTTATGGATAATAAAACTCCATTTCGATATTCTTTTATGCAAATTCCGACCAAATAAGTTCCTAGATTGGGCGGAGTACCTGTTAGTAGTCCTGTCACAGGATCAATGCTCAATGGATTGGCAGGGTCACCCAACATATTATTAATACCATAAGGAGGATTCCAGATAACTGGATCTACCAATGTTTGAGTATTAGCAAAAGGTCTAGGATTGTCTACTGTTCCTCCATTTAGAGGTGTGCATAGCTCATAAACAATAGAATCGCCATCTACATCTGTCCCCGAATGATCATAGTTGATTGGTACACCTTGACAAATATAAACAGGAGGCCAACTATCAAAAGTAGGACTACTGTTGCAGCCCAACAAGGCTTCTGGAGAAATATAAGTCTGGAAGGTAGCTCCTGTTGATTCGGGGAGTATAATATTTTCTATAATATTGTTTCTACAACAGCGCTGATAAGCTATTCTATAGCCATCTGGGCTATAAGGCAAGGTCACTACTCTTGTATAAGTGGTTACCTCTATACAAACATTGGGTGGAATAGTCAGACAGGTATCCTCTAGACTAGCATCAATTTCCGTTTTGCCTGTATAACCAGGAAAAGTACTGTCAATAGGCACCAATTGGTCTCCTTCATAGATAGCAATATTAGCTACAAAGTCAAAATCGGGCACCCCATTTTCACAATCTCTAAATACAGTTAAATATATTTTGTACTGATTATTGCCCAAACACTCATAAGTCATTTCTCCCCCTACAATATGTGTTGCTTTTAGGGATGTAGAGACTGTTGCAATAATTACGAATAGAAATAAACTTTTGTATAGATAACGCATAAACTACTGTGCTAATTTGAAAATAGGCTTATTGGAAGAATTCCTATATATCTAAAAACGTAAAACAAGCTTACAAAGTTGGTTTTACCTACTAAGGTTAAATACTAAAGTCATATTTTCTATATGAAACCTTATAATCTTTGTATTTAGGGTCATCAATATAGATATTTTCGAAATCTTTTTTGTACATCCAGTAAATTCTAGAACATTTAATGACCTTATTTTGATCATCTACCAAAAACTCTTGCTCTGCAAAGCTCTCCTCTGCCATAGTCAACTGGCGATCAATTAGCTTAGGTGTATAAAAAGCAATGGTCGGACAAGACTGCGCTCCACAATTTAAGGCAAAATGTATTCGGTGATCTAATTTTTCGACAACAAAGGCATTTCTTGGGCTGTTCTTACCAAACTGTTTCCATAGCTTATATAGAGAACGTCTGTTTTTTCGCAAAACACCATGCTCTATATCATCCAAAGAAAATCGATGCCCTGCAATATTGACCTTAGGCAACATGACCATAAAAGGGCTCTCCATTATGCTCTTTTTTATTTTCTTTTTGATCACCCAATAATTGGTAACTGCATTGTATACATTAATCCAAAATGATTTTTTCTCGGCATCTGTTTTCAATACGCTCAAATCTACCTTTTCTAGCTCCGCAATATATTGCTCTAGCAAAGGCCAATCTACAGGTTGTCCATCTTTATATAAAGCTTTTTGCACTTTTAAATCTCTCGAAAACTGTTCGTGGTTAAACATCATTAGTTTTTATTGCGTCTCACTTGGTGGTAGAAGAGTTGTGTATTGATGGGTAAAAAACTATGCACAAAATCTATGCTAACTAAGCCTATTTAGGAGGCCATTATTAAACAACTTTATTTATGTTGATCAAATGTAACCATTTTGCATTCCGAAGTTATGCCTAAACTAAAAGTATGCTCGAATACCTTGGACAGCTTTAGGGAAATATAAAAAAGCACAATGGATTGCTCAACCTTTCATAAAACAGGCTCATTGGCAAGCTTGGAAAACATCATTTCAACATTCATCTACTACAATGCCTACAACTATATTGTCAAAATAAGCATCTCTGTATTTTGAGACTCGATAAGTCTCAAAATAGCCATTGAGCTAAATAAGTGATAAAGATTGCATAAAAAATGAACTTATATTCAAATATTGCATAAGACAAAACAACTTCTTTATTTAGTTTTTTTGGTAACTTGACTATTAACTCAATACAATATTTAGATTTTGACACCAACACCAACTTCTTTGATCCATGAACATAATTACTAAGTCTATAGTTTTTATATTTTTATTTTTGAGCTACACCACTACAAACATTGCTCAAACCTCCATATTTGACCAAGAGTGGAAAGCCATTGATACCTTAGAGCATTACCGTTTTGTTGATTCTGCATTGGACAAAACTACAACACTGCTCAAAACTATAAAATCGAGTCCCCAACAAAAAGGTTGGCAAGCTCACTACCTCAAAGCATTAGTATTCAAACACAAATACTTAGCACGGATTGCAGAGAATGGTCCCCAAGGGCCTAAGAAACCCTTTGTGGTTATCCCCAAACATTGCCAACCTGCACCAACACAGATTAGTAGTAAGCTAATACCTGAGTTATATGCCACTCTCAAAGAAAATGATGATAATGTGCTTAAAGCCATAACACATTATGCTATAGGACATTTTTTGCAGGATTTTTATAGCAACAATGAGTACTGTATCAGCAATAGAGATACGATCTACCCTTATGACCCGAACAATATTTCTCGCTGGTCAAAAGACAGTTTCAAACACAAAATAACCTACCATTACCAAAAAGCACTAAGCTACAAGGCAACTAAAAAAGCACCTGTGGTGCCTTATATTTTGCTAACAAATTTAGCTGAGGAGTTCAAAGAATTTGGATTGGATACGCTCAAAAAAAGGCTACCCCATACTTGGAACCTAAGACCCACTTTGTATGACCTATTAGGTCATCATTTTTTGGAGTTTATAACAGGAAGTTATTCTGTATATGGCGAGTCTTATAGATATGCTCGTGCTTACTATCGAAGAGCTCTACCTAGAGCTTTCAGATGTGAGATAAATCCTCCTAAGGCTCCACCTACTCCCAAGAGAGTTTATCTAAAACAAGATTCTTTAGCTTTTTTGCCCTTAGATCAATTCTTAACCAGCTCTTTTGAGTTGAAAGACACTATTATCCCTAGAGTTCATAAGCTGAAGGTTTATCAAGAGTTATTACAATTTCACAAGAAAAATAAAACACTAAATGCCCTAGCAGATTTAGATTATAACAGACTACAATATGCCCAAGCAGCCTGCAATCCTAAAGCCGAAACGGATCTATACAAAGCCACTATAAAAGCTATGGCCAAAACCTATAAAAAACAATCCGTCTATAGTCAAATTCTTCATCAATTTGCAGAAGATAATTACAACAACAGTGACTATATAAAAGCTTATAAGCTATGTCAGGAAGCTATAGAATTGCATCCCAATTCCTATGGAACTACTAAATGTAAAACATTAATTAGTCAGATAAAAAAAGTTAGCCTTAGTTTAGGCACAGAATTGGCCTACACACCTAAAAAACCTATACTGGTAAAACTCCAATATAAAAATACAGATACCCTTTATGCTAAATTCGTAAAACTCCCCAACACACTAAAACAACCACACGATAGCCTAGTTAACAAATGGGAGCCACAAGCAACTTGGATGCATACACTCCCCAACTTTGGAGATTTTAAAGAACATAGTACAGAGATAGCTTTGCCTGCAATGCCTGTAGGTCGATATCGTTTGATCTTGTCTAAAAATCCAAACTTCAAATTAAGCGATAATAGCATCTTGTACACAACTATACAAGTAACAGACTTGGCTGTAGTACAACAAGATCATGGCAAAAATGGCAGTAAACTATACATTCTAAGTAGAACTACAGGAGCACCTATCAAAAATGCCTTAGTCAACTTAGAACAGTATAAAAACAACAAAATCTCTTATTTCAGGGCTCATACTGGAGAAGATGGAAGTCTTGTTCTAAAAAAAGGTGATAAATACAACTATAGAAGTCTACGAGTTGTCCACAAAAAAGACCAATTCACAACAACTTGTCAATCTAGCTCTTATTACTACAGATCATATTCCTGTAATATCAATACTACCGAAAATCTAAAAGATACCAGTTATCAAGGCAAGATTTTCACAGATAGAGGGATCTATAGACCTGGACAAACACTCTATTTCAAAGGTATTCTTTGGCAGCAATTGCCTAATGGAGAAAAACAAGTAGCAGCTAATCAAGAAACAGAGGTAATCTTCTATGATGTCAACCAACAAAAAATAAAATCTTTTGCCTTTATCACCAATGAATATGGGAGTTATAGTGACTCTATACTTTTACCAACAGGTGGCTTATTGGGTAGAATGTACCTAAAAGAGACATTATCTAAAAGCAAACAATACTTTTCGGTAGAAGAATATAAAAAACCTACCTTCGAAGCCAATTTTAAGTATGGTTATAAAACTCCAATCTACTACGACACCCTCAAAGTCACAGGACAGGCTAAAACCTTCTTGGGTAGTAATGTAAATGGCGCTTCTGTGCGTTATACCGTTACAATGCCCACTACTAGATCAAAATATAGTCGTAGCGAGATAGACTCTGTCATACTTATAGGTAATACCACTACTGATAAAAATGGAGAATTTGTTGTATCTTTTGTAGCCATTACAGACACCTTCCACCCTCGTTATTGTCAGTTTTATGATATAAAAGCAGAAATAACAGACCTAACAGGAGAAACTAAGGTTTGTTATAAAGAAGTTCGTGCTCTAGATTCGGCTTATTATCATAGAGCACCAGAACCTGCACCAGAACCTGAAATTTTTACAATAACAGAACACCTTAAATTAATTATTCCTGACAAGCCTAGAACCAACAATCTTGAGATTAAGCTAGAAGGTCGTTATAAGAGTAAAGGCTATAAAAAAGAAAGTGAATGGATGAGTGGAGCTCGTCCTATTAGTAATACTGAGGCTAAAGTTTCTATAGAACGCCTAAAAATGCCTGATTATCCTTACTACAGTCGTTATTGGGGAAAAGTAGACACCAATACTCTTAATGAAGAAGAATTCCAAAAACAATTCCCTTATTTTCAATATGAAAAAGAAAATAACTGGAAAACTTGGCCTGTAGAGAACCTAGTCTTAGAACAACAGGTTCATTTCAAAAATGATACGTTTAAATACATAACTCCTGATGCTGCAAAATGGGCTCAAGGTATTTATAGAGTACAAGTTATTTGTGAAAATAAAAACGATAAAAAACCAAAACTAGACACCTTATCCCAATACTTTGTACTGACCAATCCTACACACAAGAAGGTTCCTACTAATGATCCTTTATTTGTATTGGATGAAGTGCAAACTGGCTACCCTGGGGATACCATTTGGTTAGATTTGGGAGGTTTTTACAAAAATACTCAAGTTCTATTTACTTTAGAATACAATGACCAAATTGACCAAAACTATTGGATAAAACTCAATGGTCGTAAAAAACTACCAATTTATATAGAGGATAAACATAGAGGAAATATTCATTATCACCTACTCACTATTCGAGACAACAGAGTCCATATGCGTGATGGTACGATTAAAGTACCTTGGGATGATAAAGATCTAGAGGTAGAATATTTAAGCTTTCGCAATAAACTCTTGCCAGGTCAACAGGAAGAATGGCAAATCAAAATATCTGGTGTCAACAAAGACAAAGTAGCAGCTGAAGTCTTAGCAACGCTTTATGATGCAGCTTTGGATCAATTGGCTTATCATAGCTGGTCAAAGCGCTCTTATCCTTATCAATCAGCTTTAACAACGTCTTGGTCAAGCAGCAATAACTTTAGTTCTAAACACTTTAATTTCAAATCATCTTTTGGTTATTACTATAGTTCTTCTTACAAAAATTATTTAAACTTAAGCAACCCTAATCAATTTTATAGGTTTAATAGTCGATGGGTTGCCAATGGTGAAAGATGGTTAGATTCAGATGGTGACGGTGTTCCAGATTATTTAGATAAGGAATCTTATTCTGCAAATGAGAGTGGGGCATATCATGTTTCAAACGCAATGGCAGAAGCTGAGCCAGAGCCAGAAATAGAATTAGAGGTTGATGTGCCACAAACATCTAACAAAAACTATGTCCGAAAAGACCTTAGGGAAACGATCTTTTTCTTCCCTCATTTGCACACAGATAAAGATGGTAATGTAATTATTAAATTCAAAATGGGTGAGAACTTGAGTCGTTGGAAATTCATGCTCTATGCACACAGCAAAGAGTTGCATCAAGCACTAAGCACCAAGACATTAGTCACTCAAAAGAAACTAATGATAAAGCCCAACCCACCTCGCTTTTTGAAACAAGGCGATGCTATAGATTTTGTAGCCAAAGTTATCAACTTAGACGACACTAAACTCTCTGGAGAAGCTACCTTACAGTTGTTTGACGCACTCAACATGAAGGCCATAGATGCGGCTTGGGCCAATACAACTTCAAGCATGCCATTTAGCATAGAATCAGGAGAATCTCAACGAGTAAGTTGGGCTATAAAAGTACCTGCAGATTGGACCAATCCAATTACATATAGAGTCATAGCTAAATCTGCAAATATTGCAGATGGTGAAGAGGCTAGTCTTCCTGTACATAGTAGTCGAATACTATTATCAGAAGCACTCCCCTTATATACAAAAGGTAACGATAGAGATACTTTTCTGTTCAAACGTATGCTGAACCCTTCTTCTACCCTACAGCATCACCGATTGACGCTAGAGTTCACGCCTAATCCTGTTTGGTATGCAGTTCAATCAATGCCTTATCTTATGGATTATCCTCATGATTGTTCAGAGCAGTTATTTTCTAAATACTATGCAAATAGCCTAGCAAGCTCTGTGATCAATAGTCATCCTAAAATAAAGGCAGCATTAGAGCATTTTAGCAAAACAAATGGACCAGTTTCTAATGATCGTTTGACACAACTTAAGGCCAACCCTCAGCTCAAATCAGCTATACTAGAAGAAACACCTTGGGTATTGACAAGTCAGAGCAAATCACAAAAATATAAGGAGTTGAATGTGCTGTTCAACCTAAACTCAATGGCTAAAAAAGCTAAAGAAGTTAGAAATAAATTGGCTGAACGTCAATCTAAAGATGGTAGTTTTTCTTGGTTTCCTGGCGGAAATGGTAATGGGTATATCACACAATATATTGTAGCTGGAATGGGGCACTTAAATGCTATGGATGCTAACTTGCTAAAAGACGACAAGAAAACTCAAAAAATGCTCAAAAAAGCAGTTGGTTTCTTGGATAAAGAATTTGTGACGCAATACATCAACCTCCTAAAATCAACGGAGCAGTCACCTGACTATAAAACACAGCGTCGCAAGCATCAGCCAAGTCCTAAAACTATTCACCATCTGTATGCTAGAAGCTTTTTTGGCGATTTAGAATCTACTCAGAAAGCGGATGCTACGCAGGCTGCTATCCGTTATTATTCGCACCAATGTGAGTTGCATTGGAATAAACAGACCTTGTACACTCAGGCTATGATTGCCTTGACGCTGTATCGTTTAGACAATAAAAACAGTACTGCTCAAATCATAATGGATACTATCCGAAGCAAAGCGATTTATAGTGATAGAGAGGGAATGCACTGGGATAAAGATTGGAACTATTACTGGTACAACCAATGTATAGAAACACATACACAATTGATAGAAGCTTTTGGCGAAATCAAGAAAGACACACAAACAGTAGAGGCTATCAAACAATGGATACTACAACAGCGTATAGATGGGCATTGGGGCACTACCAAATCGACTACTTTAGCTACCTATGCTCTACTCAAAACAGGACAAAGTTGGTTGGCTGATCCTAAGCCTGTAGACATTACATTAGGTAATAAAAAGATTGATCCACCAAGTACTGATAAAGCAGAAGCGTTTACTGGCTATTTTGAAGAAAGCTGGGAAGGTAAAGAGGTTGATGCTAAAATGAGTAATATAGTGGTGGCTAATCCAAATCCATACCCTGTAATGGGTGCTGTGCACTGGCAATATTTTGAGCAATTGGATAAGGTAACTAGTTTCAAAGATACTCCACTCAAACTGAGTAGGAAGCTATATAAAGAGATAGCTACACCGCAAGGTGCAAAGCTAGTTTCGATAGACAGCACTGAACTAAAACCAGGCGACTTGATCAAAGTTCAGATAGAACTTACTGTAGAAAAACAAATGGAATACCTACACCTCAAGGATATGCGAGCAGCAGGTTTTGAACCTGTCAATGTATTGAGTGGCTACAAAGGTATAAACTATCGAGTGGGCTATTATGAAAGTACTAAAGATGCTGCCACGCATTTCTTTTTTGATTATTTACCAAAAGGTACTTATACATTTGAATATCCATTAAGAGTTCAACACAAAGGGAATTTTACTAACGGTGTAGCTACTATACAATGTATGTATGCACCTGAGTTCACTTCACATTCTAAGGGTATTCGAGTACAGGTCAAATAACTATATTAAAACATGTTCTTAAACACTATAAAAACATTCAACACCATAAACAAATTAGTATTAGTTTCTTTATGTTTAATCTTCTTAGCAAGTTGTGGAGAGAGTACAGCTCCAACTAATGAAGAACCTACAAATGATATCACTACAACACCTTCAGAACCAACTCCAGAGCCAGAAGCAAACAACAACAGTATGCCCATAGAAGGCGTGGCCAATATTCTCTATCAAGAGTTTCTGTTTGGAAAAGAGATGGCAAGTTCTTTTCGCAAAAGCGATCAACTTTTTATACGCCAAGAAGATGGTAGTTATAAGCTTAATAAGGATGACTACCAGACTAAACTAGAGGCAGAGGATGAAGAAACTTTTACTACATTTCCAATAATTCAAAAAAAGACAGCTAAAGGAGTTAGCCTATCTGATGTGTCTTATAACTGCAAAAACTGCCCTGAAACAGAGGATGTTTATATGGTTTTTAGCTACATAGATGATTTGACTGTGCTTGCTCTTATGTCTAAGGTAACTACTGGCTATGATGATGGATATACAGCAGACACCGACTTCCAAGCTAGAGTATTCACCAAACAAGGTGATACTTGGGTAGATGTTTCGGCAGAAGCTCTACCTAGCAATCTAAAAGAGGTTTTCTTCATATCCTATGAGGAAAATTATCCTTCTGACTATGCCGGTAATGGTATCTATTCTTTAAATTGTGCTAGCTGTTTGGATATTGTGCTCAATGATGATAGTTCTATTCAACTCGATGCTCCTGAATCTACTAAAGATGGGTCTAATTTTATCTTTTTGTATGAAGAAGGAGAGCTTTTTATTCCTTAGCAGGTCTACAGTAAAATATATAAGGGGAGTTCAACTAGTTGGATTTCCCTATTTTCTTTTATTAGTCAAGTAAAAAAATCATACAAATAGCAGATAAGAAAAAATACACCTCAACAACATTTTTTATAATATGGGCATTAGCATTCCTTATTATATATAGTATGATTTTTGGAGATGCTACACAAGCCTATGACGCTGTGTATATAGGAATAGTAATAACACTTCCCATAGGCTTTATTGCTGCTTTAGTTCTAGATGCATTATATACATTCCTACAAAAAAAATGATGTATTAGACAGAAGCATTTCTACTCCTTAGGCAGTATTAAATTCAGCTGTTTTTTGAGTGTAGGCAATACATCTTGTGCAAACCATGGGTTTTTCTTTTGCCAAATATTATTGCGAGGAGAAGGATGTGGTAGAGGGAAGTATTTTGGTAGATAACTATCATATTGTAATACGGTTTCGGTCAAGTTCTTTTTGCGCTGCTTCCCCAAATAATGCTTTTGTGCATACCGCCCAATCAATAAAATCAACTCTAAGTTCTCCATCTGCTCAAACAACTGAGCATGCCAAAGCGGTGCACACTCCTTTCGAGGTGGTAAATCCCCTGTTTTGCCTGTTCCAGGATAACAAAATCCCATTGGCACTATAGCAAATATTTTAGGATCATAAAACTGTGTTTCGGTCACCCCTAACCAAGCCCTAAGCCTTTCGCCACTCTTATCTGTCCATGCAGTACCACTCTCATGCACCAATCTTCCTGGAGCTTGCCCTATTATAGCGATTTTACTTTCTTTATGAGCAACGATTACAGGATTGCAACCATGTGACAAATGATCTTTGCAGGTTGTACATTGCTTTATTTCTGCCAATAATTTTCTCATACTATCTTTTATTATAAATAATAATATATATATCGAAGAGCAACTTCTCCTTAATATCTTCGTCTATAAAGTAGTAAAATTTTATTTTTATATAGAACACCCTTAGATTCCCAAAATCTCACAAAGATGCGTTTTTTAGGTTTTATTATACTTTTCAGTCTACTGACTCCACAAGTTTGGGCTCAGTATCAGACTAGCATTCGTTATGAAAGTAAAGTCATATTACCTCCTAATTATGACACCACTAAAACCTATCCAGCATTAGTTTTGATGCCTTATACTGGAGGTTGTGCCGAAGATTTTTTTAATAAGTATGCAAAAGAAAGCATGGCTCAATCGAGCAGTCTCAGTGGCAAGTTCAGTGAGATACTAGAACTCTACAATGCTCGACACAGTACAGACCGTTCCTTTATTGTCATTTTGCCACATGGAGTTGGGAGTACAAAAGACCATAGTTGGCAGGGGTTTGCAGCATGCATTGAGCGCTATGAAAAACGAGTACGAAAAGATCTCAAAAAATTTATTCCTAAATATAATATAAATACAGACCAAGTAGTTATTGGAGGTGTTTCGCTTGGAGGTGACTTGAGTTGGGCTTTGAGTATGCGCAACCCAGAACTGTTCAAGGGGGCAATTGTCACAGGTAGTCGATGTAGTTATCCTCCAGAAGAAAAATTTCCAATACTCAAAGCTAAAAACTACTCTTTCTTTTTGGCAATGGGTATGGAAGAAGGTAAACATAGATTAACTGGAATGCGCTATGCTCGACAGTTACTAGATTCCAATCGTGTTGCTTATCTCTATAAAGAAATGCCTTTCTTGAGCCATAATAGAGCTCCTTTATGGTTGTTTTTTGATGGTATAGATTACACCCTTTATGATGACAACAAAACGGCTGTTGATCATTCTGCAGCAGCAAAATGGGTGAATAAATTAGTGGGAGACTATATTGGAGATGTAGAAGTTAATGATTTTGACTTAGAAAAGGATAAAGAACTTTTGGCAAAAGGTGATGGTCTATGGATGCCTACTAAATCTACCTTGCTGGAAAATCAAATCATACTTGTTCGTAAAATTAATGACCAAAAAATCTCTATTCATTTATTTAGAGATGATAATCCACTTCCTCCCCTTGAGGCTTATTTGTCTGTTCGGGATGATGCTGTAATACTAGAGGTGCCTGACCAATTAGTGGGAAGCTACCGCTATCGAGGCAAAACGGTTGGAGGCGATGATGCAAGCAAAGAACATGGTACTTTTATGTTTGGGGAGGATGAACAATATTTTGCTTTGGATATAGAACAGCTCTCTGCTAAAAATCCAAAAAGGTTTTCTACCTACAGTTTTTTTGTATTACTTGCCAAATAGAACATATCTTAAAATAAAAAATACATCAAAGACTAGTAAATAGCAAACTAAACAAAAAGTTGTCATTTTATTTTTAATCTTTTTAAGGGAATCATAGAATAATCCTTTTCTTTTCAATCTTTTTTCCCGAACTTAGCCCCACTACACTAGAGACCTTTTTTTGTATAAAATAGTCTGCGATTTTTCCAAATTTTCGACTGTTTTTTTAGGGCTTTTTTTACTTTAAATTATTGATTCACCAAGAGCAAAAGCTAGAGTTTACTTCTTTAGTTTTTGAATTCGGTACCACTTATATACATGGACAAAGACCATATTCAAGTCTGGCAGAGTTGTCTACAAACTATAAAAGAAAACGTCAAGGAGCAAAGCTTTAAGACGTGGTTTGAGCCTATTCGCCCATTGAGGTTGGATGAAAAAATATTGACAATACAAGTCCCCAACAAATTCTTTTATGAATGGTTGGAGGAACACTATATTGGTATATTGGGTAGTACCTTGAGCAAAGAATTGGGCCAAGGCGCTAAGTTGGAATATCTTATTCCTCGCCAACAAAAACACACTAATTACCTAAAAAGTAATAAGAGCAATAATCCTATTGTATCTAAAGACTTGGAGCGTAACTATGGACAAAATACTATTCGTACCGAAAACATAAAAAATCCTTTTGTCATACCTGGTATTCAGAAAATCAAGATTGATTCTCAGCTAAACCCTGAATACACCTTTGATATGTATGTAGAAGGAGATTGCAACCGATTGGCTCGTTCGGCAGGGTGGGCAATTGCCAAAAGACCTGGTCAAACTGCTTTTAATCCATTAATGATTTTTGGTAGTGTAGGTTTAGGAAAAACACACTTGGCCCATGCCATTGGCAATGAGGTCTTAGATAAGTTTGACGATAAAACAGTTTTATATGTTTCTTCTGATCGTTTTACGAATCAGTTTATAGAAGCACTTCGTAATAATGCGATTAGTGATTTTGTTAATTTCTATCAATTGGTAGATGTCTTGATTATTGATGACATTCAGTTTTTGGAGAACAAACAGAAGACACAAGAGATTTTCTTCCATATTTTCAATCATCTACACCAAAAAGGTAAGCAACTGATTCTAACATCTGATCGCCCTCCTAAAGAAATGGAAGGGATTGAGGAACGTCTGATTTCTAGATTCAAATGGGGTTTGTCTGCTGATTTACAACTACCTTCTTTGGAAACTCGTATGGCTATCATTGACCAAAAAATGATACAAGATGGTGTAGATTTGCCACCAAACGTAACTGAATTTATTTCTCATAATGTGCGCACCAATGTACGTGAGCTAGAGGGAATTTTGGTTTCTTTGATTGCTCAAGCTGCACTCAACCAAAGAGAAATAGACATTGATTTGGCTAGAGAGGTTATTAGCAAATTTGTAGATAATATTTCTAGTGAGGTTAATATTGAGTTGATCCAGAAAATTGTGGCAGAATACTACGACATTCCAGTAGAAAAATTGAAAGAGAAGACTCGTAAAAAAATGATTGTTCGTGCTCGTCAACTCTCTATGTATTTGGCTAAACTCATGAGTGACAAGTCGCTAAAACTAATAGGAAAAGCCTTTGGTGGTCGAGATCACAGTACAGTTATTCACGCTTGTAGATCTGTAGAAGATTTGCTCGAAAAGAATACCAATTTCAAAGACGAAGTATATCGTATAGAGAAAAAAATTAAAAATGTAGGTGGTCAGCATTAGACAACTTATAAAACCTAGCCATATATAGAAATAGTCACTACAATTGTAGTGACTATTTTTTTTATAAGAACCTGCCTAAGTATTATTTACCAAGGATTATTTGTTATCTCCCAGTAGTTTCCAGAACCTCCTATATTCTCAATTATATTCAAAGAAGTCACATGACTTTGCATAGACATATCGTTCATGATATTATAGTACATTTGCTTAGTACGCAATTCGGCTTGTTGATCAGCCAATGACTTATTGCTATTGTTATTATTATAGTTATTGGTATTGTTATTTTGGTATCCGTTATTGTTCATACCTCCATTAGCTTGAGCTATCAATTGTTGCTGATACTGTTGTTGCTCTGCAATAGTCATTTGAGCCCATGCACTGCGCATTACTTGATTCATAGTTGACATCACACAAAACATTTGTTTTTGATCTAATGGCAAGCTGTTGAATCCTGCTGCCATCTGCTGGCGAAACTGTTGCACTTCTTGAGTACTTACTCGGTAGTCATAGCCATACAATTGGTACATAAAATTGTAATATCCTGCTATTCCTTCTATATTTTTTTCAGTTATCACTAAGTTACTTTGAGGGTCATAAGCTATCACAGGTGCATGTGCTTGTATGATATTTGTAAACTCAGAGTTTGGAGCATTTGCGCCTTGCAATAAAGAAGCTTTGTGCAATTCAGCTAAAAGTGTTTGGCGTGTCAATCCTACTTGTGTAGCATCTTGCATTGCCTTAATTGATTCTATAGCTTGCTGTGTAGAAGCTACATCTTGCATCATTACAGCAGGATTATTATTGAATTCTTGGATAGCCTGTTCTCTCAAACGTTGTACTTCACTAGCTGTTAATTGCTCTTCTACCAAAAACTCTATAAGTGTT
>JAAEPD010000388.1 GCA_024222455.1 Aureispira sp. | reverse complement strand
CTAAGAAATTATTTGGCTCAATGACATTTGATTTTGGGGTTTACTTTTCACAAGGAGGTACTAAATATAGTTATACAGATTTACGTCAGTATACAGACCTAAAAACCTATACAGCAGATGTGAACGAGGAATATTTGTATAGATACTTCGAAGTACCTTTGCAATTGGGATATGGCATTCCTATTTCTCAATTATTGAGTTTGAATATAAATTTAGGTGTATCTCCTTCATATTTGTTTCAATTGCTGCAAACACAAGATGTAACTTTCCCTATTGGGCAGGCACTTAGCACAAAGGAGACCATAAAGGATAATATCCAAGAGTTTAATTTGAATGCTTTGGGAGGTGTAGGAATCAACCTTCGATTTAAGCGAGTAATGATTTCGGTTTTGGGTAATGTGAAAATGGCGATTTTCCCAACGCTCCAAGATAATAAGTTTTATGATGAACGTACTTTGGCTGTGAATGGGGCTATTCGTTTGTCTTATATTCTAAAAGAGTAACTATTGAAGTATTGGAGATCTATATTTATTAGCCTTTTGTGTATGTTAAGTTCCTTGTTGTCTGCTCAGCATATGACTTGGGAAGAGTTGGAAAAAACAATTGCTTATTACCAAGCTGGGGATATGCACCTAAAAGCTATTCCTTATTTCCAGCAAATATTGGAGCTTGCAGAGCTGCGTTATACCAAAAATAGTACTCGATACGTCTATTGGCTCAACGAGTTGGCACGTTCTTATCAAGCAACTAAAGATTGGTCAAGCTTACTGGAAATCTATACAGAGATAGAGACTTTAACTTTGAAAATTCACGGTAAAAGGAGTGTTGATTTGGCCATGTGTTGGGCAAATTTAGGCAATGTATATATGCAATTAAAACAGTATGAAAGGGCTGAGCAACTTTGCTTTGATGTTCAGCATTTCAAGGTGTTCAATCCAGTAGTTAAGAGGTACATTGCTGTCAATGTTTTTGAGGAGGATGAGGCTTATAGCCTGAATCTAGAGGTCAAAAAGGTGTATATAGCAAGTTTGAATACTTTGGTGGATATTTATAAACGTACAGGTGCTGATATTGTGGCAAAAGAGGTAACTCATAAAGCTTTGGAGGAGACTAATAAGACTATTCGTTATATCCTAAAAGGGTTTAAGCGAGAGCCACCAGAGCAAATGATCGAAGATATTAAACGGTTGATGGTCATTTATGAGAATTATGAGAATTATACTGAAGCAGAAGAGCTGTATTTGGATGCTATTCAATTGACTCAAGGCACTGTCTTGTATTTACCTTTATCATCTAGTTTATCACTGATTTATCAGCGAATAGGAGAGTTTAGAGCCTCCAAATTGATCTGTAGTAGTGCATTGAAAATTACTAAAGAAAATTTTGGAGACAGGAGCATAGAGTTTGCTATGGCAATTACAGATTTGGCCGTTTTTTATACTGCTAAAGGTGATTATTTTGAGGCTAGTAAGCTGTACATGAAGGCTAGAAGTATTGCACTTTTTTTGGAAGGAAAGGATAGTGTAATGTACCAAACGATTGATGAGAAGTTGGATGAGTTGTACAAAATTGGTAATCAGAAGTAGTATTTTAGGTAATAGGTAATAGGTAATAGGTGTTTTGTAAATTGAATTTATGATTGAAGTTTATATAAAGAGTTTTGATGCCTTTTTAAGGTTAGAGAAGGGGCTTTCTAAGGCCTCTATAGAAGCTTATATGAGTGACTTGAAGAAGTTGAACAATTTTTTGAAGCATGCAGAGCTTGATAAGTTGTCAATTGCTAATTTAGCTTTGGAACATTTGCAACAGTTTATTCACTATCTCAATGAATTGGGGTTGAGCCCTAATTCTCAGGCTCGAATAGTCTCTAGTCTCAAAGCCTTTTTTAGATTTTTGATGATTGAAAATATAATACTGACTGATATATCAGAGCTGCTTTCTGCGCCCAAATTGCATCGTAATATCCCAACTGTATTGTCTTATCAAGAGGTAGTAGAGTTATTTAATACGATAGATCATTCTAAAAAAGAAGGTACCCGAAATAGAGCAATATTGGAAGTCTTATATGCTTGTGGCTTGCGGGTAAGTGAGTTGGTAAATCTAAAACTTTCTAATCTCTATTTTGATGTAGGGTTTGTACGGATTATAGGAAAAGGGAATAAGGAACGTTTGGTGCCTATAGGAGAGAGTGCTATTAAACACGTACGATTTTACTTGCAAGAACGGAATCAACAAGAGAATATAGACCCCAAATCTAGAGATATTGTCTTCTTAAATAGGAGGGGAAAGCAATTGTCTCGAAATATGGTTTTTATTATAATTCAAAAATTAGCGAAGGAGTCTAAACTAACTAAAACTGTATCTCCACATACTTTTCGACATACTTTTGCTACACACTTAATAGAAGGAGGTGCTGACCTTAAGATTGTTCAAGATCTTTTGGGACATGAATCTATCATTACTACAGAGATTTATACGCATCTAGATATGGCCTACCTCAAGGAAACTATCCAGCTTTTTCATCCACGTTCTCAACCTAAAAAATAACCCCTCACTGAAAATATTCAATGAAGGGTTATTTTTTTATTAGTCTATTTTATTTAGATGTTTTATCTAAGTACTTGGAATTGTTTAGTGCTAATAGTGGCACCAGACATCAAGGTAATAGTATAAACACCATTCTCTAAGTCATTAGTATTGATCTGAAGTTGAGTGCTGTTTGCATTTTCTAAACGCATAACTTCTTGTCCCAACATGTTATTGATCATTACGTGATCGATAGTTTCAGAAGCTTCTACATTCAATACACCATAAGTAGGATTAGGATATACTTTTAGGATATTTTTAGCTGTAAATACTTTTTGTACACTAACACTTGGGTTGTTGAATGCAAGATCACCACATGGCCATATGCTGTATCCTTCTGTATATGGAGAAGAGTTATCACTTTGAGAACCAAAACCAGTTACAGAGAAAGTATCAGTAGGTGCAGGAGCAGCTCTATTAAATAGTGAAATAGCATCATCTACACGCATGTCAAAAGTATCTGTAGTACCATTAGTAATTCTTACTGTAAAACCAGTACCTACCCCTGTGTTCCAGTTAGAAGTATCTACAACAAACATGTTCTTAAGTGTAACATATTGATTTTCTGTATACTCTCCTAAAGTAGTAAAGATAACCGCAGAAACTGTACTATTACCTGTAGAAATAAGAGAAGCACTATCTGCTTCGATTTCTAGAAGACCATTAAACTGAACAATTTTACCTTTAACATGGATCGAGTCACCACTAGCAGGAGCAGTATAAGAACCTAAGTCGATAGGAGAATATACTGTGATACCGTTTTTAGTAGTTGTTTCAACCATTCTAACTTGGTACCCACCACCAGCGTCATTGTCAAAATCAACACAGTGTACAATACCACGTAGTTCACAAGTTGCATTAAGAGAATCAGCTACACCAGTAGTTGAGTTGCTGCTGTTTACGCCACTAATTGTATATAGCGGATAAGGAGGAGCTACTACTGCAACACAGTTATTAGCTGCATTAGGCGTTGCATAAATAGTTTTAGTTGGATCTTGAACATCTGTACCAGCAGAATCTTGAGAAATTCCCCAGTTTGCGCCATTGTTATTATCGTTAGCAGCATCACATAATTGAAGCGAATTTCCATCACCATCAGCTTCATCAGCCCAAGGAGCAACATCATCATATCTTACTGAATCTATAACAGTACCACTAGCATCTTTTAATACTACATAATCACCACCATTACTTAAAGTCATATTGGATTCAGCATGAGGATAGAATCCAAATGCAGTATTAAAATCAGTAGAATCTTTAGCAACTATTAGAAAACCATTCGCAGGGATAGATATGTTACCAAATGTTATAGGAGAAGCATTATCTTTAATGGTATAACCTTGCAAGTTAATAGGGTTAGCTGTTGTATTCAATAATTCAACAAATTCCTCTGTGTCTCCTGATCCTCCAGATGTTTCTGGAGTGTTATACATGATCTCATTGATCACAATCTGAGCTTGTGCAGCCACTGTGGTAGCTATAATAGATAGGGTAAATAATAGTTTTTTCATAATTCAGTATTAATATTACTTGTTATAGATAATTGAAATCCGTGCAAGATAAATAAAAGGATTTTAAATTTCATAAAAAAAGCCTAGAACATTGTTCTAGGCTATCTATTTAACATTGTATGTTTGATTTACTTGATAACTTGGAATTGGATAGTTTGAATGCCACCTTTTCCTACTGTTGTTAGGTTGTAAATACCATTATCTAAATCTGTAGTATTGATCTGTAGTTGAGTGCTGTTAGTGTTTGTCAAACGGATAACTTCTTGTCCTAACATATTATTAATAACCAAAGCCTCAATTGGTTGTCCAGCATTTACATTCAATACTGTATTAGCTGGGTTAGGATATACTTGAAGATTAATTTGGTTAGTATTGATATCTTCAACTCCTGTAGGAGTATTAATAGCACAAGCCATTAGACTGTAATATTCAGTATAAGGATTAGTATTATCAATTTGAGATCCTAAACCTGTTACATTAAAGGTACCAACAGGAGCACTTTGTGATGCCAATGGAGAATCCCCATCAATACGAATATAAATAGTATCAGTATTACCTGTAGTAGCAGCAACAGTGAATCCTGTAGCACCAACCCAATTAGCAGGATTAACAAGATGTAAACCTTGGATTTCGATCAATTTATTTTCATTGCTTTCATCTACAACTGTAGCAACAGCAGGAGTAACTAGACTATTACCTTGAGATGCTAACATAATACTATCAGCGCCAATTTCTAACAAACCATTAAATTGAAGGATCTTACCTTTCACATGTAGCATATCACCTTCTAATGGATTCGTATAACCATTCAAATCATTTGAAGCGTAAACAGTAATACCATTACCTGTAGCTGTTTCTATAATTCTTAATTGATAACCAGCGTTTCCATCAAAATCGATACAATGCACAACTCCACGTAATTCACAAATTGCATTAAGAGAATCTGCAACACCATTAGCATCTATAGAATTGATTTGATTAATGGTATACAGTGGATATACAAGAGGAGTAGGAACCACACAATTGTTAGTAGCACCAGGAGTACCATAAATATTTTTTGTTGGATCTTGAACATCAGCACCTGCAATATCTTGAGAAATTCCCCAGTTGGAACCATCGTTATTGTCATTAGCAGCATTACATAATTGTAGAGAGTTTCCATCACCATCAGCTTCTGAAGGCCAAGGAGCTGCATCGTCATATCTTACAGAGTCTACAACTGTACCACTAACGTCTTTTAAAACTACATAGTCTCCAGAATTACTCAAGTTCATGTTTGATAGAGCATGTGGGAAAAAGCCATAAGCAGTGTTGAAGTCAGCAGAATCTCTTCCTAGAACTACAATACCATTAGCTGGGATCGTAAGATTACCAATTGTTATAGGAGAACCATTGTCCTTGATTGTGTATCCTGATAAGTTTATGGGACTGCTAGTTGTGTTTAATAGTTCTACAAATTCTTCATTTTCACTACTACTAACAGGAGTATTGTACAAGATTTCATTGATTACAATTTGAGCTTGTGCGCTTTGGAAAGCAACAAAGAGTGCAACTACAGTAAGTACTTTTTTCATAGTTAATATTTTATGTTTATGTAATAATAATAGTTCATTGTTTTTTGAGTTTTCTGCCAAAATTCAAAAAAACATTATTTCTTAGTTCTTGATAATCAAACTCTTAGTGTCTTTTGTTGTCAAATCACTTAGCGTTGATTATCAATTGCTTGCGAAAATTCAACGAACTATAGTAATAAATATCAAAATTTTAAAGGCTACTTTTTTTGTAGCAAACAAAAGTAAGGTACTTTAAGTGTAGATTCATTTACATAGGCAAACAAATCTTATTTTTGCAAAATAGTTAGAATATTCATTGTATTAAAATAATAATGGTCATAATACTTAAGACTTTTATGTTAATAATGGCCTTCTTTTTTTTTTGTTAGAAAAATGAAGTTTTGACTATTATATATTTTAAGAATAAGGTGGAATATAGGATAATATTTTGGCGACGAAAATGTGGTATATCAAATTATAGGAGGTTTTTGAGCAAACTCATTTACCAAAGTTCATTAATTGGAATAAGGAAAATGTTTGGAAGAACGCTAAAAATAAAAGTCTTACTATTCAATAAATTAGGTAAAACTTGTATCTTTCTTTTTAATTTTCCCGTTCTATAGATGATATCCCCATTTAACATTAATTAAACCTAATTGCTTTTGATGAGAATCTTTACATATACATGTCTAATATTATTAGTTAGCAGCCAATTGTTGCTTGCGCAAAGTGCAGATGCCATTAAGGAGTATAATGCAGGTTTGCAGTACTATAATGTACGTAACTATAAAACAGCTTTGCCTTTTTTTGAGGCTGCAGTAAAGAAGGATAAGAGTTTTTTGTATGCATATAGGGTACTTATAAGTTGTCATGAGCAACTAGATGAGGTAGATAAAGCTATTCCTTATTATGAAAAAGTAATTGAACTAGATCCTAGTGATAAAAAGGTAGTGTATAACTTTGCTTTGGTTTATCTTACCAAAAAGGATTATAACAAATGTCGTTTGTATCTAAAAAAGGCTTTAGCTATAGATGCTACTTACTCTAAAGCATCTGACAAGTTGAAGGAAATAGATGCTTATGTAGAAAAGCAGAACAAAAAAAATAGTGGTTTATCTGAGGTTCAAACTGTAGAGGTTGACGATAAAAAATCGATGGCTAATCGTATTTATAATGAAGCTTTGGAAGAGTATAAAAATGAAAATTACGATAATGCATTGTCTATCCTCAGAGGGTTTTCGGGAGAAGTAACCAATGCAAATTTTTATTACCTAAAGGCTATTACTTATCAGCATTTAGGAAAAAGGGATGATGCTATAGAGGCTTACCTAGAAACTATAGAGTTTGATGATAGACATTTTGATGCCAACCTTGGTTTAGGAACTATATACTATAATGATAAGAATTTTGAGGAAGCAGCATTGCACCTAGAAACAGCTTTTGAGCGTCGGAAGAATGACCGAAAACTGTTGTTTAGTCTTGCTAAGGCCTATTATTTTGCAAAATCTTATAAGGAGGCCATTCCATTTTTGGAGCAATATTCACAATATGATACAAAAAATGCAGAGGTTTGGTACTATTTGGGAGAGTCTTATAGTAAGGTGAAATTGGGCAAAAAAGCAGAAAAAGCTTATGCTAAAGCTAAGGAGTTGACAGGTGGAAAAGGAGATCCAATCAATGCAAAAATTCAGAATTCAGTAGCTAGTTATGGCAATAAAGCTCGTGAAGAGACTAAAAATGGTAATTATGATCAAGCTATTGCTATATTAGAACAAGCTATAACAGAGCATTCTGAAGAGGCTTCTTTGCATTTTAACTTAGGGTTGAATTATATGGAAGTGGGTAATGTGAAAAAGGCTCGTGAAGAATTTAAAAAGACAATAGATTTGGAATCTGATCATGCCAAAGCGTATCAGGCTTTAGCAATGATTTATTATGATAGAGAGGATTTCTCAGAGGCTGCAGCTTATTATTTGGCTACAATAGATGCAGGGAAACAAGACGAGTTTGTGCATTATAAGTTAGGAAGTTGTTACTTCAAACTAAAGCGTTTCAATCAAGCTATAGTAGAGTTCAATAAGGCTATTAAAATGAATAGCCAAGAGAAGTATTTTTTCTTTAGTTTGGGCTTGGCTTATTTGTATAATAAGGAGAATCTGAAGTCGATAGAAGCTTTAGAAGGAGCATTGAAGTTAGATCCAACTTTTTTGGATGCTAAATACCATGTTTGTGTCAATTATATAGATATGAGTCAGTATGATAAGTGTATAGCTGAGGGAGAGAAAATTATTGAACTCAATAATAAATATGCTAAGGCTTATTTAGTTATTGGACATGCTTACAAGCGTAAAGGTCAATATGATGTTGCTGAGAAATATCAGAATGAAGCAGAGCGTTTAGATCCTAGTTTGAGAGATTAAAGATATGGAACAGCCTAGAATTGTTATTGAGAGAATTAGTCAGTATGCCAATAGCTTACGAAAGATTAATATTTATATAAATGAAGAAAAAGTTGATCCCATAAATGATGGGGAACGAAAAGTATATGGAGCTTTGCCTGGTGAAAATGAGATTTATGCTAAAATTGATTGGTGCCAAACAAAACCATTGAGCTTTTTTTTGAATGAAGGAGAGGAAATGCACTTAGAGTTAGGCTCTAACTTAGGTGGATGGAAACTCTTTTATAGTTTGTATTATATGATTTTTGATACTAAGAATTATCTATACCTCAAAGAAGAGGGCAATTCGAATGAAGAGGGTTTAGAAAAACATTTAATAGAGCCTTAGTGGCTGACGAAAATATAAAGAGAGGACAAACTTCAGTTGAGGCTTGTCCTCTTATTTTTTAGGCTTGTCCTAACTGTTTTAGTGCTTGGAAGTGAGAGGATATAGCTGTGCGCCATGTCGGGAATTCTAAATAGGGAACATTGTGTTCTGTACAGGTTTTACGTACAATTTTGGCGATTTGAGGTAGGTGCATTTGGCTCATGTTTGGAAACATGTGATGGACTGCATGTATATTTAATCCTCCTGTCATCCATGCAATTACTTTGTTGTGAACAGCAAAATCAGCTGTAGTGCTAAAAACATGTTCTTCATAGCTATGACTTATCTTTCCTTGGTGGTTGGGCTTTACTTGACTGACTAATAAATTGGTGTGTGTTACTTGGAATATTAGCCCTAGAGCAATTCCTGAAACTAAATGTCCAACATACATAGAGAGTATGATTTGCCAAGCAGGAGCACTAATGAACAGAAAAGGAATAATGTATATATAACTTATTGCAAAAGCTTTAGTACCAATAAGATAAAACAATTCTTTGTTTGGGTGTTTGCCTACCTCAATCATTCCAATTCGCTCTCTTTTGAAATTGACAAAATCTGCTAAAAAGACCTTAAATAGGGTGGCATGAGCATACATAAATAAGGCATAAATGTGTTGATAGCGATGAAACCATTTTTTTGGAGCATAAGGATCAAGTCGTATAGCTGGGTACATATACATATTGGAGTCGTAGCCAGAAACATTGGGCAGCCCATGATGAGAAATAACATGATCAAATTCCCATAAATAGGAATTTACGCCTGCTAGATCAAAAATACGGTAAATCCATTTGTTGGTTTTTGGATTGGAAGAAACAGCATTGTGGCTACCATCATGTGCTGTTAGAGCTAATTGGAATAGTACAAAGTGAAAGAGAACCATGGAGAGTACCAAAAAAGCACAAGGTAAATGTCCTGTCAAGAGCATAGTGTATAAGCCAATCCACATTCCTGACAAAATAATTAGCCTCCATTTCATAGAAGGAGAAGAGGTTGGCTGAAGTTTTTGAGTTTGAAAATATTGATGGACTTGTTTTCGGAGGATTGTAGCAAACTTATTTGGGCTACGTGTGTAACTGATAGTTTCGATTGTATTAGCCATAGCTTTGGATTTTTTAAACTGAATAATTGTTCAATATAAATCTATAGCGAATAAATTGAATAATTGTTTAATTTATGATGTTTTATAAAAAATTAGCATCTTTGTTAGTCAAGGATGAGATTTAAGAACTTCTATCAAAAAGCGATTATAGCGTGATCCCAAAACTGTTCAAACTGATTAATAAAATTGTTCCTTTAGGAAAGGAGGAGCAAGAATGGGTGCAAGATGCATTGCAACTTCAGGTGGTTAAAAAAGGGGAGTTCTTTATAAAAGAAGGGCAGGTTTGTAATACTTTAGGTTTTTTGCAGACTGGGATTATGCGAGTGTTTACGAATGTAGAAGGGAAGGAGCATACAAACTATTTCTGTTTTGAACGGCGCAATCCTGTTGTTTGTGCACACATGAGTTTTATTAGTAGAAAACCATCTTTGGAGAGTATTCAAGCTTTGGAGGATACCGAAATGTTGTCTATTAGTTATTATGCTTTACAAAAACTCTATCAACAGAGTCCTAAATTTCAGGAACTAGGCCGTTTGATGATGGAACAAACTTATATAGATGCCAAGCTCCGAATTTTAGCCCTCCAAACGCAGCCTGCCCAGGCTCGTTATCAGCGTATGTTGGATAAATATCCAAACATGATTAACCAAATATCTCACCACTATATAGCCTCCTATTTGGGGATAGCTCCTGAATCTTTGAGTCGAATTCGTCGACAGTTGATGAAGTCTTAACATAGATCAATGCAACTAGCTTAGAAAGCCAATAGATTTGGTGATATGGATACACAACTAACATATCATCAGAAAGAGGTATTGATTTTATCTTTGAAAGATAATGCTTGCCACAGCTTAGATTACCTAAAGGGATTGAGTGCAACCGAATTTTGGACACCTGTCCAAGAAAAATGGTCAGCAGGAATTATTTTGCAACATTTGATGGATACGACTGCGCCTGTCTATTGGCTAATGTGTTTGCCGCCTTGGTTATTAAAGTTGTTTTGGGGACAGTCTGCACAACCTGCTCGCAGCAAAACAGAACTCCTGAAATATTATAAATTTTGCTTGAAAAAAGGTAAACGATCTCACCGATATTTTGCGCCTCACCAGATTAAACCTAGTGCCCAAAAACAAGAACAATTGCTGCAAAAATGGGAACGCTTATTTCTAAAACTAACCACAAAATTAGTGCAATGGAATATGGATGATTTAATTAACTGTCAATTGCCGCATAGTATTATGGGCAAGATTAGTGTCTATGAACATTTGGAGTTTATTTGTTGGCATACTGGACACCATACTAAACGTTTGAAAATTGGTTATTATGAGTAGTGAAAAAATATTAGATAGTGAGTCTATAGAACAGCCAAAGACAACCTTTAGGTATAAGCATCCTTGGGTTTTGGTTTTTGTACTTATGTTGGCCTATGCTATTGCTTTTGTTGATCGTTATATTCTTAATTTGTTGGTGGAGCCCATGAAGCGAGATTTTGCTTTAAGTGATACTCAAATAAGTTTACTTTTAGGAGGAAGTTTTGCTATTTTTTATGCTGTTTTAGGCTTACCACTAGGGCGATTAGTTGATATGCGTAATCGGAAAAAGATTATTGCAGTAGGGATTAGTTTATGGAGTGTAATGACGGCTTTTAGTGGTTTTGCTAAAAGTTATTTTCACTTATTGTTGAGCCGAATAGGAGTAGGTGTGGGAGAGGCAAGTTTATCACTAGCAGCTTATTCTATGTTGAGTGATGTCTTTCCTAAAAACCGATTAGCAACAGCTATTAGTGTCTATTCTTTGGGGATTTATATAGGTTCTGCATTGGCTTATATACTGGGGAGCTATTGTATTGGGGCTTTAGATGAAATGGGAGTGGTTGAGCTGTTCTTGGTGGGAGAAATTTATGCTTGGCAGTTAATCTTTATATTGGTTGGTTTGCCTGGTTTGCTAATAGCTGGGGTTGTTCTGTTATTGAGGGAACCTGCTCGAAAAGCCCAAGATCTCACTGTCCCTAGTTTTGGAGATACCTTGAAATATTTGTGGAATAATTGTAGAGCATTCTTCTGGATTTGTGGAGGTTTTGCTGCTTTTTACTGCTGTGTATATGCAACTATGATCTGGTTGCCTGCCTATTTGATGCGTGTACGAGGATTAAGTGTAGAGGATGTAGGTTTGATAAGCGGATTAGGAATGATTGTCTTACCAACTATAGGGATTTTGATAGAAGGACGTTTGGGCGATTATTGGACAAGTAAAGGGATTGCTCAAGCTAAGACTAAATTAGTTTTAGTAATCACCATTTTATTCATTCCTGCTACTTTTGTTTATGTCTTAATGCCCTCAACCAAGCTTGCTCTTTATGCCTTGATTCCGTATGGCTTGTTAGTTAGTGGAACTGTTGGTGTTGGAGCCGCGATGGTGCAAGAGTTGTTGCCCAATAGAATGAGGGGATTAGGAACGGCTATTTTGTTGTTTATGCAGAATTTAATAGGCTTGGGATTAGGGCCTACTTTGGTTGCACTACTGACGGATTATGTGTTTGAGAATGAAATGGCTTTGGGACACTCTTTAGCTCTATGTTCTGTAGTTGTTTTGATAGTAGCTTTTCTGTGTTTTTATAGGGCTTTGAGTTTGATGAGAAAGGCTGATGGTTAGTATATGTTGGATATAATTAAAGCGATAGAGTTATGAATTT
>JAAEPD010000387.1 GCA_024222455.1 Aureispira sp. | reverse complement strand
CAACTGGCGGGTGTCACTCCCGAAGACCTTCAACAGTGGGGTACGCCCAAAGACACTTTGTGGACAGCAATGGACGAGGCAGATCCAACACTCTATAAGAAGAGAAAACAAGGCATTTAGAGTCCGTTGCACACGAGATCAACTATTATGGCCCAAAAAAAAATTAATCTATGCTCAAGGAACTAAACAAGTGGGCACACCCTACACAGGTTTTGTGATAAGTAACAAATATCCTAACATAGAAATTCAAGAATATTTGGATGGAAAAAAACATGGCTTGTGGGCTTATTTAGAAGCATCTCAACTCCAAAAAATTGGATACTACCAAAGAGATCTAAAACATGGAACATGGTTAGAGTATAATCCAGATGGGAGCATCTTAGCATTTAGGCAGTATAAGTTTGGAAAGCCTCATGGCGCTCACAAAACTTGGTCACTAAACAATGAGTTACGAACTAACATCAACTACTCTAATGGCAAAAAGAAAGGTTTTCTTATCGTTTACAACCCTATTGACTCCACCAAACATCAAATTTACTTCCTAGATGATCTAAAAAATGGCCCTGAGTTTCATTGGTATGCTAATGGCCAATTAGCCTCTCGGTATCAATATACAAACGGAACATTATCAGACACAGCTTATTCTTGGTTTGAAAAAGGGCAACTTAGGGAACAATATATTTAACGTGAACTAAGGATTAGAACAAGGAATAAAAGATTGATTTGTAAAGTTTTGTAAATTTGATTTGTAGAAAAAATCTAAAAACAGTCAAACCAATCTTTATGAATGTTCAATTTACAGAAAATAAGCTAATAAAAT
>JAAEPD010000386.1 GCA_024222455.1 Aureispira sp. | reverse complement strand
TCGGCTTAAATTGGTCCTGCTAATGGGGTACACCGTACCTGCCCTATTCTCAATAACAATTCCTTCTGTTTGTACCCCATTGTTAAGAACATTGTTGGTAGATACATAAAATCCAATGCCTAAGCCACCAAAAATAGCCGCAAAAATGAAGGATATAAAAATGCCTATAAACTTACCCATATTTAAGAGTTTTTATTTTAAAGAATACGATATTGAGCGACTACCTCTATGCAAGAGTCCTATTTAAAATAGGCATTTTATAAGACTATTTCTGAATTAGCTCTCTTATTTCTTATCAATTTTATTAACCCAAACATCTGACAAGTTATTTGTAGTGTTGGTGGTAGTTCCTATCAGCCAATAACTTTGGTCATGCTCTAAAATACAATCTCCTCTCACCTTTCCTTGTCCCATAAAATGCTGTTCATCAAGCACTATTCCATTAGGATCTAACTTGATAAAATAGGCTTGCTCTTCATAGTTGTCAAAACTATTGGAACGTCCCAATAGTAATATATTCCCGTTACTATCTTCGCCAACAGCCTCTCCTCCATCGTGTTTTATTCCTCCTAAATGCCTTTCCCAAACAATATTACCATTTATATCAATGCGAGTAGTATAGAGATGGTGTTCAGGGTGGACACTTGCTGAATGTCCTACTAGTACATAGTCTCCCGAACTTAATTGAGTAATGGCCATACCTTCATCATAATCACCTCCACCATAGGTCTTTTTCCACAACTCATTTCCATTAGCATCTACCTTGATTAACCAAGCATCCCTATTGCCAAAACCATAACTATAGGTATGCCCTACCAACAATAGGTTTCCTTCACGGTCTTTGAGCATTCCCCAAGCTGCATCATCTCCTGATCCTCCATATTTTTTGGACCATATCAAATCGCCTTGGACATCTACTTTGAGCAATAGCATATCTCGCCCTGGCATGGTAGAATCTTCCGCAGAGCAAAGCACATAAAAATTATTATTATGTTCAGCTACATCTACAGCCCATTCGTACTGAGCACTTTTATAAACTTTTGTCCATTCTTTATTCCCATTCCGATCTACTTTTAACAGTAAGATGTCTGGCCCCAAATTTTGTGCAGTTTGTCCTACTATCAAATAACCATCTGTAGTCTCCAAAACTGCAGAACCGATATCGTTAGTCCCTACTTTTATATGCTCATTCATCAGCTCATTGCCTTCCTTATCTAATTCTACCAACAATACTTCTTTCTGGCCTCCAGAAGGCTCCATTTCTCCTACAATTATCACATTATTATTTTGATTAATAATTGCTGCATTTCCTCGATCATTCAAGGTTTCTGAGCCTATATATTTTTCAAAAAAAAGCGGTTTTGTAGTATTAGTAGTAGTTGTTGTTGTTGTAACTATTACTTTTTTGCAAGCATTGATTCCCAAGACTAAAGTCAATAGGAGGATAATAGGTATACTTTTCTTAAAGGAGCTCATTTAATTGTTTTTATGTAGAAGTAGTATATTAACGTGAATTTTGGATTAGTTTACATTCTAATTTAGTATCTAAATCTTTACCTATCAATCATTAAGGGTAGTTTTTATTTATTTGGTGATTCGATTATTCGATAAAAACAACTCATCGAATCACCAAATAAGCAAATAAACAAAACTTCTCTAATCGAATGCTATTTAACTAATTTAACGTGAACTAAGGATTAGAACAAGGAATAAAAGATTGATTTGTAAAGTTTTGTAAATTTGATTTGTAGAAAAAATCTAAAAACAGTCAAACCAATCTTTATGAATGTTCAATTTACAGAAAATAAGCTAATAAAAT
>JAAEPD010000385.1 GCA_024222455.1 Aureispira sp. | reverse complement strand
CCATAAGCTTTACGCTCTTTTACAGCCATTCCGATAGTAAACAAATCACCAAGATTGATATCGTCTGCTCTAGAAGAGATATTAGCTTCTACTCTAAAACCAACACCTACACAAGCCTCTCCTACTATATCACCTTGTTGACGAACATCTATAGTAGCATATTTCACATAACTCATTGTTACTATATATTGTGTATTCTTTTTAGAAATACGTGAAGGTACATATACATACTGACCATCTTTGTCAACCTCTGCTATAGAAAGCAATACGGTCTCATTTGTCAGATACCTTAACATTTCTTCCTTAGTTAGTGTCTTAATGTATTTGAAATTAGTACCATTTTCGGCATCAGCCATTTCTACATCATCAAAAAACTCGATAGGATCTACAGGCATAAAATCCTTAAACTTAGCCGAAGGTGTAGATGGAACAGTTTTCTTTTGTCCCCAAGCTGTTGTTGCAAAATAAATTGTACAGAGTATTAGAATAATTTTTTTCATAAGGTTATTTTTTTTGGTCTGACAAGAATCTAATTACCAATACCAAAGTAGAATATGGTTTTATATTGTATAATTTGTTAGGGATTAACATACCTTAACAAAAGTAAGGCACTTGGGATACTAAGGGGGGTACAAGTACCATCTATTGTACTTTCTAAATACATAATACAACTATTTTTTGTTTATTTAAAATTTTGCCTATAATATTACAACCAAAATAAAAAAGCCTATATTTCGTTGCTAAAAGTGTATATTCACAAGCATTTTTGCAAGTTGTTCATAGTTAAATAGTTCTTTAGTTTTGTACTTAAACTAGAACTACATCATCACCAAATCATATTATTTTGAATTTAGAATTTTTTATAGCTAAAAAGCTTGGGGCCTCTTCTCAAAAATCATTCACTAGAGTGATTACACGTATTGCTATAGGTGCCATTGCATTGAGTATAGCTGTAATGATTATAGCAACTGCTATAGTAGCAGGATTCAAAAATACGATTAGTGAAAAAATCTTTGGTTTTTGGGGACACATCCACATTACCTCTAGTTTTGCTCCCTCTAGCTATGCTTTGGAGATGAGCCCTATGTCTGCTGATCAGGAATACTACCCTGTTATTGATACTATTCAAGGTATTCCGTTTATACAAGAAGGAAAGGACATTAGCTACCTCCTGAATGACGCAATGGTTTGGCCTAATATATTACGCTGGGGATTATTGATATTCTTGATTGTGCTCTTCTTTATCAAATTCAACAAAAAACTCAAAGCGACTTTAGGCCTATTAGGGTCTGTTGCACTAATAGGTATGGTTATTCACTTTTTTAGTGTAGAACGTTTTGAAGAAAGTGTACATATGACCAAAGGGGGAATTCGACATATTCAGATGTTTGCCAATAAAGAAGGAATTATTAAAACAAAAGATCAAATCGAAGGGATTGTACTTAGAGGTATTGGTTCTGACTACGATTGGACATTCCTAAAACAATACATAAAAGAGGGAAACACCCTCAATACTTCCACAACAGAAGCTGGTCGAGGTATTATGATTTCGGAGACAACTGCCAAACGTCTAAAATTAGGTTTGGGAGATGTATTCCCTATCTATTTTGTGCAGGAAGGCTCATCCCTAGCCAAAAAATTTAAAGTAACAGGTATCTATAAAACAGGTCTAGAAGAATATGACAAGCGCTTTGCTTTAGTAGATATCCGTAAGATACAAAGACTCAACAACTGGCGCCCTTTCAAGAACTATGGTGATGAGCTTTGGTTGGCTGATGAAAATATAAATCTACTTGGGCTAACAGAGGCTACTGCTAAAGACTGGGCTTTTACGATAGGTCGTATGCAAGAAGGTTCTACCTTTGACCTTAGTGATACAACAAGCTTAGAAACGGTTATTCCACTAAGAGTTGCTCAAAAAAAGCAAGTTGGCATTGGAGATACACTTTCTCTATATTTCCAAGATTATGGAGGAGATGAATTCACCTTCAACTTCTTAGTTCGAGGTATTTATGATGCTCCAGACGAGCCTGTCCTCAAAAAAACTATACTCGTTAACTGGCATGCCATTCATGCAGTCAATAGAGGACTACCTGCTCAAATATCAGGTTTTGAGATTTTTGTAGATGACATCAATGATCTAGATCCCTATGGCCAATTTGTCAATTTCAATACCTTGATGGGAAAAGAACAGTATGCCAATACCCTCAAGGAAATGGAGCCTAATATTTTTGATTGGCTCAACCTTACAGATATGAACGAACGTATCATATTGCTCTTGATGATTTTGGTATCTATCATCAATATGACCACTTCTCTTATGATCCTTATATTGGAACGTACAAATATGATTGGTATCCTAAAAGCTTTGGGTGCTCAAAACTGGGCTATCCGAAAGATATTCTTGTACCAGGCTGCTTATATCATTGGATTGGGGCTATTGTTTGGCAACCTTTTGGGAATTGGTTTATGCCTAGTCCAACAACAGTTTGGGATTATTCAACTCCCCGAAGACCTGTATTATGTAGCGGTCGCACCTGTAGAACTCAACTTCTCAACTATTGCAATGCTTAACATAGGAACATTGGTAGTAACTGTCATTGTGCTCATTATCCCATCTTGGTTAGTTTCTAAGATAGATCCGGTCAAAGCTATTCGATTCAGTTAGAGATTGGTAAATCCAAAAATTATTACTATTATTAGACTAGTTCCATTTTTTGGTGACTTCCTTAATAGGCTTTCGTCTATATAGGGGCATGCTAAAAACATCCTCTTCTCACAACAATAAGTAGACATTATGCAAAAAGATATTTTCAGAATAGGCTCTTTCAATTTATTAAATCTAGTATTGCCAGAAACTAAGTATTATGGCAAACGAGAATACTCTAAGGAGGATTATTCAAAAAAAATGAATTGGATTGCTAACCAATTGAGCAGAATGGATGCTGATATTGTGGGATTCCAGGAAGTCTTTCATGAAGAAGCCTTACAAGAAATCGTTCGAAACCATCCTTTATACACTGATGCTAATATAGTAGTAGCAGAACCTAGTGGCCAACACCCTACTGTTGGAGTCGTGTCTCGCTACCCAATCAATTCGGTAGAAGTGTTCAAAGACTTTCCTGAGCAATTGGAGGTAGAGGGAATGACTATACCTTTCAAATCTTTTTCTAGACCAGTTCTTAAAGTAGATATTCAAGTAACTGAAGAACATCATATAGTGGTATTTGTAGCACACCTTAAGTCAAAGCGTCCTATGATTCCTGATGATGTTAAAAATAGAGATCATCCACTAGAAATATCTAAGGGACAAGCTCGTTCTCTTTTGCTAAGAGCGGCAGAGGCAAATGCGTTGCGTACTATTCTGATGGATTCTCTAGAAAATAGAGACTGCCCTGTAGTTGTGTTGGGTGACCTTAATGACAACAATACAGCTGTAACTACTCAATTGATTTCGGGTGATGCTCCTAGACGTTATTACCCTATGAATGTCAAACGAAAACTTTGGGATATATTGCTCTACCATGTTAAGGATATCCAAGCTCGTCAGTCCTCTAGAGATGTATATTATACCCATATTCATAATGGTCATTATGAGAGTCTTGACCATATTATGGTTAGTCAAGAGTTGGTCAAAGAAAATCCTGATCGTATAGGGCGTGTTGTTTTTGTGCGAGCATTTAATGATCATCTTATAGATGAGACTTTAAGTCCTGATCGTGTAGATTGTTGGAAATCGGATCATGCTCAAGTTGTAGCTACTATTGAGTTGGCAGAGCCTAAACATAAGCACGCTAAAAAATAAGGATTCCCCTAATGCAAGATATTCGAGGATTTAGGCGATACTACAATGAAGTACTCCATAACCAACTGCTAGAGTTCGAAAAAGAGCGCAAAAAACTAGTGGCTATCATTATGGTGGCATGTGGTATACTGACAGTTCTTTCTGCATTTGTTGCAGCATTAGATGTTTTTGCCTTAACTATATTTTTGGTAGTGCCTTGGATGGTTTTGTTCCAATTGTTACGTAATAAGGCCAAACAGTTTAAAGATCGATTCAAACCCCTTGTGGTTAGTTCTGTCTTACAGTTTATAGACCCTCGACTCAAATATTACCACACCGAATATATCCCAAAAGATTCCTTCAATCGTAGTGGTATCTTCCCGCTTGACCCAGAACTTTATACTGGTGAAGATTATATACGGGGACAAATTGGAGAGGTCTCTTTTGAAATGTGCGAACTAGATGTCCACAATACTTCTGACACAAAAGGAAAATTAGAACAAATTTTTGAGGGCATTTTTTTCCATGCAAACTTTAATACCGCTTTTAAAGGGCGTATTGTCATGATTCCTCGTCCAGAATGGCAATCCTTTATTCGTACCATGAAAAATTTCACAAAATATGGTGGTTACGAACTTGTAGATACAGGCCACAAAGAATTTGATCAGGAATTTATTGTTTATTTAGATAAAGGGGTCCATTACAAAGACATTTTGACCAATCAGCTAATAGAAACAATCAATACCTACCATCTCCAAAGTGGGAAACAGGTTTATGCGGCCTTCAAAGACAACCATTTTTATATGGCCATAGATGAACCTTACGAACTCTTAGAGGCTCGAATTTTTCTTCCAAATATTAACTTTGAGATGATATCAGGCTTCTATGAAGAACTGTTCCTATTCACCCGAATTGTAGAGGACTTTGATTTTATGCACTAATCCTCCTCATCAAACTTAATTCGCCAAGGTTTGTCTACCACATTGTCCTCCTCTCCTTCATCTAATGTAGGCAATAAGACATCTCTATCTATAGTTTTGTGCTCTATCTCATACAACTTACTAATACGAGAAGCAATCATTTCAAAAAAACCAATAGAATCTGATACATTTGAAGAACGTAATGTATAACTTACTGAATAAAGGACGGTAACATCCTTTTTACCTTTTTCTTGAATATATAACTCAATACATTCTTCTGGGACTTCACCCGCTACATGTTTGGACTTAACACCAACAGGTCCTTCTATCATAGATAAAGGGACTGCAATCTTATTAGTCTTGAAAAATCTATTGCGCACAAAAAGATAATCAGGACTAACCAATATATAAGTTGGCTTAGTTATTAATAGGTGCATGACACCTGCTAATACAAACATAAGAATAGACATAAGAATCTCAAACACCCAACCAGAGGTTACCTCATGAACAGAAGCAGAAAACAACCTTAGTATAGTAATCAGACTAAATAGCATAAACCCTCCTCTAGCTATTTTAAGAGGAATAGTAGTATGTGATAATGGTTTGATACTGACTTGGTAGCCATCACCAAATTCGGTGATCAGCATTGGGGCCTTTTTAGACATCTTTTGAGGTGTTCAATACTAAGACCTTCTTCGTGATGGTCTTAAAGAACTTAACAACAGGCCGATTCCTCCACACAGAAGTACCATTATCGACATCAGATCAAAAGCAGACATGTGTTGAAGATGAAAATGGGTATTGGTTATTACACCAAAAACTAACATTACAATCGAGGCTACAGTCAACACCCAACCTATTGGATTGCGTGAGTTATAAAATAGAAAGCCTACTCCAAACATAAAGCCTATAAGAACATAACCAGAAGTAACTCCTACTCCTCCCATGCTAAACATAGTGTGGCGGCCAAATCCCATCATTCCATAAGGGAAATCCACTTGTATAGAATTCAACAATAAATAAAATCCTGCAACGGCCATTACTAGACCTAAAAAGAAACGGTTTGAGCTACCAGCTACCATATATAGAGTTTTGTGAGGTTAAAAATTTAATAGGTTCTGCATAAATATACACTTTTTCAGAAAATTTGGTTCGAGCTTCATCAAATTGACCGCTCAAAGAGCATTAAAATAATATTTTTCTATAGTTTTGTAGCTAAGTAAGAGTTTATGATAAATGATAGGTAAAGATCAATCAATTATTAGTTATTCTAAACTCTTACTTACAAGTGCTTGGCTGCTTGAATTAATATAGTTTCAATCCTCTCTTGCACAATTATCTAATCTAAGTAAAATCAGATTTATGTTAAAATCTAAGTGGCTACTTTTGTCTTGTCTCTTTTTTATAATAACAGAGAGTTTTGCACAAAATGCAGACAAGAAGTGGAGCATTGGAATAGTAGGAGGGAAAACAGAATATATTGGGGATGTAGGTTTTGCACCTTTTAATTTTAACCAACCTTTCTTCTGGAATGTAGGGCTTAAAGGAGCGCGTTATCTCAACTCCTCACTAAATGTAGCACTAAACACTACTTTTGGTAGAAACGGGTACTGGAAATTTGGACAAACTGCACAGTCCTTCAAATCACATATGTTTCAAGCTCATGGAGCTGTAGAATACAAATTTGCCAATGGTTATATCCTACCTGAAGATTTTATATTAAATCCTTATGCATCCTTAGGTTTGGGGCTCACTTGGCATCAACAAATTGATGGAAACCAAAGTAATATAGATATGTTTGTACCTATAGCTTTAGGCCTAGAGCTTAGAGCAGAAAAGGGTTGGTCTATATTTTGGCAAAGCACTTTAGGGCTTTCTACTGGTGATAATACAGACAACTATAAAGTCATGGATAATGATGCTTTTATGTTGCACCAATTAGGCGTTAAGATCAACTTAGGAAAAACTAAAGATAGTGATGAAGATGGAATTGCTGACAAGGAAGATGAATGTCCTGAGATAGCTGGTCTTGAAGAGTTTAAAGGCTGTCCTGATACGGATGGTGATGGTATCCCTGACAAAGAGGATGATTGTCCACAAGCAAAAGGAACTAAAGAATTCATGGGCTGCCCTGATACGGATAAAGATGGGATAATGGACAAAGAAGATGATTGTCCAGATGTTGCTGGTTTAGAAGAATTCAAAGGTTGCCCTGATACGGATGAGGATGGAGTACAAGACAGTGAAGATGATTGTCCGGATGTTGCTGGCCTTGAAGAGCTAAAAGGTTGTCCTGACAGAGATGGTGACGGAATAAAAGATAGTGAAGATGATTGTCCTTTAGATAAAGGATTACCTCAATTTAATGGTTGCCCTGACACGGATGGTGATGGTGTTGATAATAGATTTGATGACTGTCCAAACAATCCAGGTCCTAAGGAAAATAAAGGTTGCCCGGATGCTGATGGCGATGGCGTATTTGACCATCAGGATAAATGCCCTAAAACTCCTGGAATTGCAGCGAATGATGGATGTCCTGAGATCAAAGAAGATGTCAAAAAAGTATTTGATGAAGCATTGCAAGGGGTACAATTCAATACAGGCCGTTCTAGTATAAAGAAAGAATCTTTTGCCATCTTAGATAAGGTTGTACAAGTAATGAAAGAATACGATAATGCTACCCTAACTATAGAAGGTCATACTGATAACCAAGGTGCAGATAGTAGCAATAAAACACTATCTCAAAGCCGTTCGGAAGAGGTGCTTAAATACCTAGCTAAAAATGGTATTAGTGCGGATAGAATGTCTGCGAAAGGTTATGGTGAGGAGAAACCTGTAGCTGATAATAACACTGCAGAAGGACGTGCTAAAAACCGTCGTGTAGAGTTTATACTTAAGTTTGATTAAGTATTAATTTAGATAACAGTTCACTGTTTTTAGTTTTTGATAATCAAGATATTAATGTTTTTAGCTACAAAAGTAACTAGAGTTGATTATCACCACTTAAGGAACTATAACTTGGAGGGATTGAGTCTAAACAACTCAATCCCTCTCTTTATTTAGTGTTCAAAGTATTAGCATTCACATAAATAATAAAGCTGTTCACATAAATAAATGGACTGATGGAGTTAAATACTCTATTTTAAATTTGATAGATTATTTAAACTATGTATAGTTAGACATTATTAAAGTTTTCTAAAATGGATAAATACACTGAAATACTAGAAATTAGTTGGCTTACTCGATTAAGGAATGCTGTAGCTGCCCTAGTTTTTGGTTCTCTATTTTTCGGGATTGGTTTTGTCATGCTAAAGAATGGTGAAAAATCTCATGCTAAAATAACTTCTGGTCTCCAAAGAACCATTCCTAAAATTGTAGCAGAGCCTCAAGCCAACAATACTGATATTTTTTATCTTACCGATTCCATACAATCTTCTAAACCCTTATTACAAGATTCTCTATTTAATATACAAGTCCAAGGTCTTAAACTATATCGAAAGGTTTATACTTGGCAATGGTTTGAGAGAAGGTCTCAAAAAAATACTCGACAACCTTTAGGTGGTACTAAAGCAGAAATAACCTACAGTTATGACAAAGGTTGGGTTAGTAATTTTTGTAGCCACTCAGAACCCAATACACTACATGAATACAATTATAATTCTCCCTTTTTCAAATACAAAGAAGGCCACTCCAATCCTCCTCAAATCTACACCTCTACTTTAGTAGCAAATGACCATCAAGCGAAGATTGGAACATATACTATTGCGTCTCAATTATGCAATGCTGTAAACAATTTCACCTTATTAGATCTAAAAACCCAAAAATTAGACAAAGGAATTTTGGATACATTTAACTATGCCGAAACGCCTTGGTATAATGGATTTGGAACTTCTAGTGATTTCTTTTGCACAAAAAAATCGCCTATGAATAGAGGGGAAAAAACATCTTCTATATTTATAGGTCAAGGCAGTCCCCAAGCTCCAATAGTTGGTGACACTAGGATAGAGTATTGGTATGTTCCTGAAAATATATATACTGTTGTAGGACTAAAAAATGAAAATACGATTGAGACTTTTCAAGACGATAGCTTATTTATACGAGCAGCTGATAACACTTTAGCTCTTGGCCATTTTGGACTAATTTTTCAAGGAAAAAAAGAACTTGCCGAAATCTCCAAAGATTTATACAATGAATCCAACTTTG
>JAAEPD010000384.1 GCA_024222455.1 Aureispira sp. | reverse complement strand
CTAACTTGTTCATGGTTTGTAGTTGTTTGCTTTTTCTAAAAGTTTCGTCACTTTTAAGCTAAACATTACAAACCACTTTTTTTATTTTAACTTTTTGTTTTTAAATCTCTTCACTTTGAATATACGAAAAAATAAGCCTGTCTTGTGTATGCATGCGCGCGGTCAGGATTTATTCCTAATAATATCTAATAGTTACTTGTCAAATTTGAATTTTTTAGCTTCTGCTTGCTCCCGAACTGCTTTTATCATCACTTCGTCTAAGGTATTTTTAGTCCCTGTGCTCATTTTTTTGTGCTCGGTGGCAATATATTTATTACGTTGAGTGCTTAGTTCTTGAATCTCTTTTTGGATAGCATTACGCTCTTTAGACTTTTTGCCAACATATTCTTTACGCTCTTCTTTATCCATTTTTTGCATTTCTTCAGGAAGCTCCTCTTCTTTGATGCCCTCTAAAACTTCTAGCCCTTTTTCTTCTACAGCATCTACTACATCCCACTCATCATTTTTGTAAACATTCTTTTTAGACTTAGATAGAGCACGTTCGGCCAAATTAGCTTTACCATAACCACCAGCATTAACATCTTGAGCTTTTTGGCGGGCTACTTTATCTTTTCCTTTGCTACCATAAGCAATGTAAGTCTTGTTTAGTTCTGTGTTAAGTTCTACAATATCATCATCAAAAGGAGTTTCTGTATGAACTACTTTATTATTATGATTAATACACATATATTTCCCATTAGCACGATCTGCAGCATCTTTCCACATAGTATGTATACCTTCATGGTAGTTTCCACAGAAAATAGTATTAACTATAATGCCCTTAGTAATAGATCTTTTACAAGCTTTTTTGTAATCCACTTTACCTTTCGTAAATTCTTCATTGCCAGCAATAATTATAATTTTTAGATCACCATTACTTTCACTCCATTTTAGGTTATTGACAGCATCTTTGATCGCCCAACCACAGTATTCACTTTCACCCATAGCTGTTAATCCAAATAGTTCGTCCGAAACTAAATCTAAATCTGTTGTTAAAGGAACCAGTTGTTTGATATAACCTTCTGCTTTTGGGTGAGAAGGCTTGCCATATTCATATAAGGCTAACTCTATATCAGGAGATTCGAATCCCTTACTCGAAGTTGCTAATTCATTCACCATTTTCCATAGCTGAGATTTAGCTTGTTCTATAAGCCCATCCATGCTACCACTAACATCTAGTAATAAAGCAATTTGAATTTTATATTCTTTCCTTTCAGTCTTATTTTCTTTGTTGGGTGGGTATTTGGGGGCAACTAAGCTAGCTGCGAATAGTGCTATTATTGAGATAAACTTAAGCATAGTGTGTATATTTTTAAATTAAATGATAATTTCCTTCCTAATACACCAAGATATATGCCAAGCATTTTTTTTGGTGGGCTTGCTCCTAAAAAAGCTTAAGTTTTTGTATTTTGCAAGGTTTTAGAGATTAATAGTGCGTGCATTTTTGACTTTATCAAGCCCAAAATAGCAGTAATTTTTTCTAATTAATTGATAATTAAAGGTGTATAAAAATGCTCATGCCATGTGTTAGTGTGCTGAAAAGGTTAGAGGTATTATTTAGCCTATTTTGGCCTATTGCATGTAGCTATGGGGTTTAGCACGATAATGAGAGATAGAAGTTTAACTAAATAAAGCATATTTTGGAGGAAAAGAATCAACCTGTTGGTGTTATAGGAGCTGGAAGTTTTGGGATGGCTATAGCTAATCTCTTGGCCGAGAATCATGATGTGCTGATGTATGCACGCCGGAAAGAGGTTATAGATGCTATAGAAAGTCGGACAGGTCGTTATAAGGTTTTGGCTCCCAAGATCCAAGCAGAGAACTCTTTAGAGGTGATAGCTAAGCGCTGTGCACTTATTTTTCCAATCGTGCCCTCTCAAGCGTTTAGACCAATGATGCGCAATTTGGGGCCTCACCTAAAACCCTACCACTTACTTATACATGGCACTAAAGGATTAGATCTTTCTTTGGCTCCAGAAGGGCAACCTCTGCGTCCAGAATATATCAAGACAATGAGTCAGGTGATAGAAGAGGAGAGTGTTGTTTGTAGAGTAGGGTGCCTATCAGGGCCTAATTTGTCTAAAGAGATTATGGAAGGACAGCCTGCTGCTACATTGATAGCAAGCCCTTATAGAGAGGTGATTAAGGCTGGCCAAAAAGCATTGAAAAGCTCAATGTTTCAGGTTTATGGAACTCATGATATTATAGGAACTGAATTGGCAGGTGCACTCAAAAATATAATTGCTCTAGCAGCAGGATTGTTGAGTGGTAAAGGAATGGGCAAAAACGTATGGGCTTTATTGGTAACAAGAGGACTTTCGGAAATGATCCATTTAGGAAAAGCTGTAGGAGCTGATGTGAAAGCTTTTTTGGGTGTTGCTGGGATTGGAGATTTGATAGCTACTGCAAGTAGTTCGAATAGCCGTAATTATAAAACAGGTTATCGTTTTGCTCAAGGCGAAACCTTAGATCAGATATTAGAGAGTACCACTGATGTAGTGGAAGGCTTGCGTACCTTAGAGACCGTAAAGGCGCTAACCTCTCACATGAAGCTATCCTTGCCAATTATGGAAATGTTGCATCGTATCTTCTTCAAAGATATGGATATGGATAAGGCGATTTATTTCTTAATGAATTACCCTTATGCTGTAGATGTTGACTTTTTGTAGACTATTGGCTTATACATTTTAAAAAAACTTTAGAGGCAAGATGACTTTTTAGGTTAGGTGGCGTCTAATAGATATTTAAAGGACAAATTTTATCATACAAAAACAATTAAAAAAGATGAGAAAGTTATTAAAAACACTTCCTGTATTAGCTTTGATGGCTATAGGTTTTGCAGCTTGTACTGATTTGTGTAGGGATATTGACTGTACTAATGGAACTTGTGCAGAAGGTATTTGTACTTGTAGTGATGGTTATGAAAAAGATGGTGGTAACAAGTGTGCTTCTTTGCAATCTTTTTATGTAGGAACTCATGCTATTAACAAAACTTGTGCGGTAGGCAGTACTGCTACTGATTCTATCACTATTGATTCTATGGCTGGTAAAAAAATCTTAATCAAAGGTGTAGAAACTGGAATTGATATAGAAGCAGAAGTTACTTCTCAAACTTCATTTACTATTCCTGAGCAGTATATAAATGGTGATACTATCGAAGCGTTTACAGGAACAGCAACTAGTTCTAAAATATCTTTTACATATAAGCGTAAAAATGGTAGTCTTCAAACAAGTTGCACTATCTCTACTAAATAGATATCGGAGATTAAACTTAATAATAAATAATAGAAGCTGACTAAGAACTTATTCTTGGTCAGCTTTTTTTTGTGCATAGATGCTCAGCATAGAAACTCCATGAATCTTACTTTCTAGCCAAGCCAAATAGTCAAAACCAACTAGTGCTTCTTCCAATTCCTTAGGATGAGAATGTCTAAGTTTTTCTAAGGTTTTCAGTAGATCTAGATAGCCTTCCTTTAGTTTGATAGAAGTAGAAGCTTGTATGAATTTTCTGATGGCTACTAAAACAGCTTTTCAGGTTTGAGAAGTGCCCCATTTTTTTCGAGAAAACGAATGGTAGATTGTATGGTATTAGGTAGCATTAAATCTTCGTCTAACTCATATAGAATCAATATTTTTAGGATGTGTAAACCTCTATAAAGCATTGGATATTTACCTCGCTCTTCTTTTTCCCAAAGCTCATCTATACAATCCCAAGCTTTTGGGTATTGTTCTGTTATGAAATAAGCAAAAGTTAGGATGCCCTTTAGGTATATATGATTAGCCGAATCTATTAGATTTTGATGGGTATCTATAATGGTTTTTAAATTATCTATAGACTTGTCAATTGCTAATCGATCACCTGCTATTCTAGCCAAATAAAGTTGGTTGATACAGATCATAATTTTTAAACTGAGCTGAGCCGAAATCGGTACTTGATGCTTAATAGCTTCGGCTTTTTTTATAGTTGAGGCTACTAATCCATTATTTTTAGTGGATCTAGCTACAATCATAGTATTAGTAATGGCAACACTATATATTTCTAATTGTTCTTTTTTTAGGATAGGGTGCTCTTCAAAAAGCTTGAAAATATGCTGATAAGCAACCAAAGCTTGTTCAAACTCGCGACAAGAGAAGTAAATATAACTTTGCGTAAAGAAATAATAAATTTGAGCAAGAGCTGTCTGATTTTGAGGTGCTGTTTGCATTGCAACATTTTCCATCAGTTCTTGTAGAATTAGGTTGTTTTCTTCTTGAAATCCCTTGAGGAATACATTAGCTAGCACTTTTGATCGAAGCAGTGCATAACTGATTTCATTTTTGTAGCGCTCCAAATAATCAATAGATTCTTGGTAGCTATAATCAATTTGCTTTTTAGAAAAACCCTTAAATTTTAACTTTCTATGGACAGTATCTTTTAGTAATAGTAGATCTAAAACAAAGCTAGTTTTATAATGCTTTTTTGCTAAATCAGTAGCTTGTTCAATTAGGGTAAGAGCTTGCTCTAATAGATTTTTGTGGATTAAGACACGAATTTGCTTTTGATAGGACAGTAGACTTTGCTCCGTAGTATTGGAGTTATGATAATTTTCAAGACTACGCAATATCCACTTATAGAGATAGTTTTTAGTAACACCCAATTGTTTTATGAATGTTTCTCCTTTGAATTTCTGTTTGATTTTACGCTCATTATATTCATGTTGCTTAGCTATAGCATCAAACAACCTGATATAGTTGGTTGCTTTGGATCCTAAGTTTTGTGCAAAAATCTTAAAGTAGCGCTTCTCATTTTTATCCAACGATTGTATCAATTCAAATAAATCGCTTTTACTTTTCATGTACTCCTGATATTATAAGGGATTATGCTAATATTCCTAAATGGTAAGCTCTAAATAAGCAAGCTCGAAGAGCAACTAAATTGCCTTGGACAGGTATAGCTTTTAATATTTCGGCAAGCGAATGAGTCCCATTACATCTTCTCAATACTTCTAGATCATAAGCTGTACTGTGGATAACAAAGTCAGGAAGTCCTTGGAATCGTAGAGTTACAGGCATAGCCTTATTCGGCTCATGGACAAGTGTTGGAAGCGTACCTACGCAGGCTGCAAGCTTAGGTTTCCAATCCCAAATAGTATCTCCTTGATCAAAAACAGGTTCTGTCAGTTTGTATGGACTAAATAGTAGCTGCATACCTGGACGCTGACGCAAGCGAACCATCCATTCTGATAATTCAGGTCGACCTAATCTATAGAGTAGGGGCAATTGTTCATCAGTAAGTTCTGTGAGTCCTACTAGTGCATCCATTGAACCGCAAAAATGGAGTCCTGCGTCTTCTGCCTGTTGGCGCCAACCCTCAATAGAATCGTGATGAGCAATTGGTGCAAAAACATCTATATCTAGATAGGCTTTGGGCACATTGGCTAGTCCATCTATCCCCGCAGTATCACCCATAAGTTTAGCCATTAGTTGAAGCAACTTACGTTGATCAGGTGTGTCGCTAAATGATGCTGGAGAAATTCCTAATACAGAGAAAGCATTACGTATTCGCTCTGCAGGATGATGAGGGCTGTTAACGGTCATATAAATCACCCCATAAGGAGCTGTGCAGCTTGCCAATGTCCTCATAAATGCAGAGGTGTCTAAGACATAGTCTGCCACTCCGTGGCACAATACAAAATCAAAAGGTTTATAGTTTTTAGACCGCTCCATTGTAGTTAGATCTGCCACCTCAAAGTTTAGATTAGGTAGATTTGTACTGTCTAGAAGTGCTTGTGCACGTTTGATAGATTGTGCACTAAAATCTACTCCAACTATAGTAGCTGCTGGAAACTGTTGTGCAAGAGTAATGGCTTCTGCGCCACTTCCACAACCTGCAACCAATATGTTTGCTTTAGGATGTAAGGCAGGCCCATTTTTGCCCAACACTGCATTGATCCAATGTTCGAGCAATGGAGTGCCTTGAGACATAGTGTCTTCCAAAACTTCAGGATAGGGAGCTGCATCATAAAGATCACGCAGTCGATTACGATCGTCAGAATTTACTCCTTTTGAGTCTTTATTAGATAAATCTTTCATGTTGTTTTATTCGGTCAGTGATAGTTTGTGTATGGTGTTAAGCCTTTTGATTGTCAGAGAGATATGTCTTTCTTCTTTCTTTGGAGTTTTAAGGTACAATTTGTTTTTTAGTTGTACTAAAAATTGATCTAGATTATTTTTGATTAACTAACTTAGGTTATGAAGTTGTTTAAAAATGAATTGTCAAAGGCTATTGAAATGCTTATTTTCCCTATAGTGTCGTTATTTTTATCAACCGTAGCTAAGGCTACGCTTTCAAAAAATGTCTAACTCTAGCAAAAATAAGTACTCAAAGCCCATTTTGAACTCCATTCTCAAACAACTTCTATTTATTTACTAAGACTTTTATAGTATTTTGCTAGTTAGAACTATCTGATAACTTTTTAATTAAAATTGACTGATGAAAACATTACTTTTGACAATTAGCACTTTCTTATTTTTGACAACAATGGGAAATGCCCAAATTACCTTTGAGAATGCTTATGATAATGTAGGAGGGTATACTACTACTAAAAGATTTACAGTAGTTCATTTAGAGAATTCAGGGGAAAAGTACATGGTTTATGATTACTCTACATTTACTATTACATTGTACAATACCAATCACTCTATCTTCAAGACCATAGCTGCAGGCCCTGCTGTTACTTCTTTGTTTAACCTAACAACTTACATAAATCAAGAGGTTAGTTCACTTTTGCATGTCAAAGAAAATTTGTTTGATACAGATGCTGAAGTAGAGGTGATGATTGCCGCTGCTTATTGTAATGCTAGTTATTCAGATTGTGAAAATGCGACTGTTATAGTTAATGAGAATGGAAGTACATTGTTTTCTAAGAAAGGAGGGTCTCCTTTAGGAAACAATATAACAGGAGAGTTTGCAAGTGTTTACAATGTGAATGGGACGGATGCTAAAATGGCTTTGGTGGAGAATGATTCTGTCACTATTTATGATCTTCCAGGAACCTTACAGTGTTCTCCATGTGGTGGAATTACAGGTGTACGTTCATCTGCTAGTACAGGAGTGGGCAAACCACGCATGAAAAATTATCCTAATCCAGCAAAGAACTATACAATTATTAATTATGAACTGCCTAAAGGTGTAGATTCTGGAGAAATTAGGCTTTATGATGTGAATGGTATTCAGCTAAAGTCTTATAAAGTTGACAGTAGTTTTGACCATTTGCAACTCTCTACAGAAGAGCTGCCTAGTGGTACTTATTTATATACTTTGCAGATTGATACAGGCGAAATTATTAGTAAAAAAATGGTGGTGGTGAAATAGCATCATCATATTACTATTTTTTAATAAAAATAAAGAGAAGTTGGCGTGGTCAGCTCCTTTCTTATTTAGGAATGGCTGCTTTCACTAGTTGTTGACTATTCAGGAGCTTAAGGCCACTAGATGTATAGCAATACGATTGTTCATAAAACTCTAAGTGAGTTATAGGCTCTTCCCAACTTTGGCTCAAATAACGATACAACCATTGCAAAAACTGATCTGTAGCGGTTTGGTCATTGCTTAACATCTTTTTGATATATTCTAGTCGTTCACTAGACACTCTAGTTGCAAAGCGATGATCAATAGTTTCTAAGATAGGATCCTGTGATTGACGTTGTCTGAAATGGTAATAGTAATAGATGTTATAGACAACAAAAGCAATACCTAAATCATAGTGTTTGTAGATGTTGAGTGGTTGCTTGTTGATGTATATTCTCGGGATATTGAAAGTGTCTTGTTGTGCAAGAGGAGCAGAGTACATTCCGTAATTGAAAAAGGGAAAGTTTTCGACCTGCTTGTAGCTAAAGAAGCTCTGTCCTATTATAAAGCAGGTAAATAGGATAAATAAAAATTTGTGTTGTTTGAATACTATGTATAGAAATAAATGACGCATAGTTTAGTCTCTTCTTCTGATATGCTTCCCAAACAATCGTTTGAGTATATAATATAGATATTCTGTTTGAACTAACCTACGGGCACTAGGTATATCTTGGGTTTCCATCGGAAAACGCTGAATATTTCTAGCTATTAATTCTTTTTTTAAACCAGCCCCTCCAAAAGTTAAGTTAAAATTTTCCTCATTCAGAATTTTCTTGAAAAATGAATTTTTGACTTTGAAGTCAGAGAATGGAAAGGCAAATACCTTGTAGTCTAGTTCAAATTTCTCATTCAAATATTGCTGACTATTGATGGTTTGGGAGAGTTGATTGGTTTCTGATATTTTGTAGTAAGTAGGGTGGTCTACACTATGACTCCCAATAGTAAAACCAGCATCAAGCATTTCTTGTATTTGAGTACTTGTCATGTATGGCTGATAAGCTTGCAAAAATGCTGAAAAATCTAAACCAGAATGTATCGCCAACTCATCTAATAGCTCTTGGTGCTGCCAATTAATTTTTAGTAGGCTAGGTTTTAGTGTTGTATAAGGGATATTGCGTTTTTGGAAATAGGGGGCTATTCGCTTATCTACATTAGCCTCTTTTTCTAGGAAATTGATGAGTAAGCTAGCCTTGTATCTAAACATTAGAGCTTTATTATCAACAAAAGCAGAGTTGATAAAAAAAGTAGCAGGAATCCCCTTGCGTTCTAATATGGGTTTTATGATATCATAACATTGGCGCAATCCATCATCAAAACTCAGCCAAAAGGCATTTTTAGGGAGGGGAGTACCATTGGTTTTGTGAGTAATGAGTTGTTCTAAACTTATGGGGCTGAATTTTTTGAGTAAATAGTCTAAATCTTGTTCAAAGATTTGGGGAGAGCGAACAGCATAGAGATGTTTGATATGTGCAGGAGTCTCTGTATCTATCAGATGATAAAAAGGTGCAAAAAAACGTTGTTGAGATAAGCCTAAAAGGCTAGCTAAAGGTAGTTTATTGGCTACATAACCTAATAAATGAAGTAATTTAGATTTAGGACTGGACATAGGAGCATTGCCTAAGCATTTCGGTCGGCAGTACTACAATTGCCATTGAAAGATGCACCATGATCAATATGGATATGGGTACATTTGATATTTCCTTTTATAGAAGCAGTACTATGTAGTCTTACATCTGTTTTTGCACTAATATTACCTTCTATAGTACCTTCTGTGAGTAAACTGTTGCATTTGATGTTGCCTATAATAGATGCATTTTTAGACATTACCAAACGACCATCACAAGTAACATCGCCAATTATTTTGCCTTCTAAACGAATATGTGAGGTAACTTTTACGGTACCTTCTATAACTGTACCCGCTGCTATATTGCAAACCTCTTTGGAGTTAGGAGGTAGTTGAGATTTTCCAGATTTTTCCACTTTGTTACTTTCTTGTTCAGTTTTTCTAAACATGTATTGATGTATGTATAATCAAATATTTTGGAAACGCAAAGTTATGAAAATCTAGTAAACTACCCTAGTTTGAGCTGATTTTTATTGAGAACTTGCCTAATGAAGAATGTTTTTAAAAGAAAGATAGTGTTTTAGCTGTGATGTTAATTGTAGACTTTATCACAAAAAAAATTGCGATAAAGTCTAATTAATATGTTACTTGAATTTTGTTTGGCAGCTTGGGCAAACAGACTCATTATTAACCCTTTTCAGTTTAATCCCATCAAGATGATCAACTACAAAGTTTTGTATAAAAGCATAATTAGCTTGGTGGTTATTAATATCAACCTGTTGTTCTTTAGCTAACTTTCGAACTTGATCGTCATACTCTTGTGTACCCCAACAATTAGGGCAGAATCCTTCAGGAGCATTACTTTGAGTCTCTTCTTTAGGCTTTTTGAAAAAAGCAATTAACTTCTCGATCATGGTTTGTATTTATATTTGTACCAATAGTTTGAGCTAGTGGTGAGTGTATAGATTTTTTTCGATTATAAATGTACAAATTAACGGTTGCAATGATTGTCGTGCAAATGACAATTAGCATAAATGCAAAGAAATTAGGGGAGGTTCTTAAGCAAACTTTTAGAAGCTATATGGCAGCCTAAACAATTTTAGGGGTAAGTTATTCGTTAAAAAATATGAATAAAATGTTGAAAAATAGAACAATAGATTAAACAGCTATACAATTGTAGCTTTGGCAGCATACAGAAAAATAGATGAGCTTTTTTTTGTGAAAAAGGTTCAAAAGTGTAACTTTAATAAAGCTGTTGTAGTATATATACCCTTGTAGAGGCATTATTTTACATAAATAACCATATCATGAAAACGACTATTCTTATATTAACTTGTGTAGTTGCAACTTGGTCACAACCTAATTTTAACGCAGTGATTTCTGCTATAAAAGATGGAAATGTTACAGTGCTTTCTCAGCACATGGATACTGATGTAGAGATCACTATAGAAGAAGAAGATGGAACCTACAATAAAACAGAAGCAACTAATGTAGTTAAAGGATTTTTTGATAATAACAAACCTTCTGCTTGTAGTATTGTACACAGTGGAGCTGCTCGAAATAATGGAGCTTATTTTTGTATTGGAAGCTTAACCGCAGGTGGTAAAAGCCACAGAGTTTATCTTTTCTTCAAAGAAAATGAAGGGAAGTTTTTAATACAAGAAATGAGGTTTGAACTCAACTAATAAAATTGACTCAACTAATATAAAAAGGCTAGCAGAAATGCTAGCCTTTTTTGTTTGTTTATTCACAGTTTTTATCTAAAATCAGTTTTCCTAGTTTAGGATTTGTTTTTAAGGCATGCATTTCGCCTAAAGCCTCAAAAACACCTTTGTTTTTGTGAGCATCACACAATATATCATAAGCTTTGGAAGCCATTTCCTGTTTAGTCTTTTTAACATTGCCTCCAACACCTCCTTTCAGGCCTTCTGCCGTTTGTATAAGTTGGCGAGCAATATTGACATACATGTCATTTTTCTTCTTATTTAATTCTTCCTTTTCTTTTTCCAAAGCCTTTTTCTCTATATCCATTTTCTGAATTTCAGCATTTAACTGATCCAATTGTTTTTCAGCTTTTTCAATAATTACATCACGTTCTGTAATAGTTGTTGTTTTGCGAAAAACAATTTTTTGTAAACGTTGATTTTCTCCAGTCAGTATTACATGTTCTTCCTTTAGCTCTTCCACTACATTTTCATAGTCTGCTAATTTAGTTTTCAGAGTTTTTATAGTTGCTTTTAGTGCTTTATTTTTTTTATAACTACTCTTAGAGGCAGCTAACTTTTTTTCCAACTCAGCTATTTGGTCTTTTCCTTTTTCTATAACACCCAAAGCCAATTGAGCTTTTTGTTCTAAATCTTCCCCTTCAAGAGAACCCGCAGAACTCGAAATTTCTTCTACTTCATCAAATAAGCCATTGACAGCAGCAGTCTGTTCTCCCCAATCTGCTAATAAAAGGCTATCATCTTTAATTCGCTGTTGCAACTGTGCATTTTGCTCATTAAGAACAGTGCAATCCGAACCACAACTGGCTAGAAATAGGGTGATGGTACACAATAGTAAGTAAGTGTTTTTCATAGTTGTTTTTGTGTTGTTATTATCATAATGTTCTAAGATAGAAAATAGAAAAGAGACTCTACCTAAAAAAATGATAGGATTTTCTAAAAATCTACATCAAAGCGCTCTTGCTGGGTGTTGTATCGTATGTATGGAGCCGAAAAAGCGTTGTCGATATGTCCTTGTTCTATAAGAGTTTTAGGTGATGCAATATGGATATTGGGTGCCTGCATCAAAATAATACTATCTGCTGCTTTTAGAGCCAACTCTATATCATGAGTAGCGATCAGTATGAGTTTAGTTTTACTAAGTTGTTTTAATATTTTAAACAGCTTGACTCGATTAACAAAGTCAAGGTGGGCTGTTATTTCATCCAAGAGAATAATAGCTGTATTTTGGGCCAAAGCTCTTGCCAGCATAACCAGTTGACGCTCTCCATCACTACACTGGTTTATATATTTTTCTTTGAGATAATGAATATCCATAAGGTCAAAAGTATCATCAATAGCCTTGTGATCTTCAGGGCTAAGCTGTCCCCAAAAATTGAGATAAGGTTGACGTCCTAAGGCGACTAAATCTTTGACACTGAGATAAGATATATTTACTTTTTCGGTAGTCACAATACTTATGTATTGGGCTAGTTGCTTGGATCTTAGTTCTTGAAGTGGAGTGTCATCTATTTTTATAGTACCAGTTTTAGCCTCTAATAACCCAGTTAACGTACGTAGTAAGGTCGTTTTTCCGCTTCCATTACGTCCTATGAGGGCCACAAACTCATTTGCTTGTAGGTGGGTATTGATAGGAGGGTAGTCTAAGGAATTTTTATAGCCAATTTGTAAGTTTTGAATAGATAACATCCTGTAAAGATAGCTAAAAAAGATCAACTATAAGTAGTGCTGCAAGTATCAACATCAGTATGTATATGTATTTATTGAAACGGATAGGGTTTTTGATTTTTTGATTAGCCCATTTGCCTAGAAATATCGCTATCAACATAGCAGGAACACCATATGAAAAATATTCCCAAACTATGGGAGTATAAGCTCCTTTTTTCCAATAGTTCATAACGATAAATAGGGTCGTAATCGAAAAATAAGCTTGCAGAGTAACTCTAAATACTTCAGGTTTCCATTGACGAAGTGAAGCATAAAGGACTATGGGAGGACCTGTGATATTATATGCACCTCCAAAAAATCCTGAAATCCCTCCAAAGAGAATTGCCCAAAATTCATTTTGAAGATGGATGCTATTAGTTGCCAGCAAATTATAAAGTGAAAAACTTATAATTAGAATAGCTAGGCTCAACTTGATAAAAATAATATTTGTATTCGCTCCTATATTTACACCTAGAGGAATAGTTAAAAGAGCAGCTAAAAGCAAGATTAGAATACTTCTCCATTGAATATTTTTAAAGTCATTTATAGCAATAAAAGTATGAATAGAAATGGATAGTATAGCAACAAGTGGAGCAGCGGTTTCTAATGGTAAGAAAAGTGTTAACAATAACATGCTAACTATAGAGTTGCCAAAGCCAAAAGTAGAATTTATAAAGCTAGCAATAAAAATGGTCAATAAAACGAATAAAAGTATAGTTGTAGAGGACATTGTTTAGACCCTAATCTAAATGTGAGTAATAAAATGTAAAAAATCGGATGCAAAGAAAGTGCTTTTTTAGATTTTATGCAAGATGCAAAATAAAATAATGCTTAGATATAAGCATGAAATGCCCTAAAAGCGTTAAAAAATGGGTAAAAGTGCCTTTTTTAGGCTCTAAAATGGACTTTTTTCTATTCTCTAATAGAAAAATTAAATCAACTTCATTACCTTGTAGTGACGGTATTTTTGTGAAAAATAACCTTACCATAAACTTAGGTATGGACCTACATTTTTGACAAATTATTATTTACACCTAAAAATCTTAATATTATATGAAGTGGTTTTTGCAAACATTAGTGTTGGTATGGATGACAAGTTCTATGGCAATGGCAACTCCTCCAGAAACAGGTTTAGCAAGTTATTATAGTGATAGTTTTCATGGTAAAAAGACAGCTAGTGGTGAGAAGTATGACAAAAATCAGCTGACGGCAGCTCATAAAACACTTCCTTTCGGCACTATGATAAAAGTGACTCGTCTGGATAACAACAAATCTGTAGTGGTTCGTATCAATGATCGTGGACCTTACATAAAAGGTAGAGTAATTGAAGTTTCTAAAAAAGCTGCAGATGCTATTGATTTAACAAAAGCTGGTGTAGCTAAAGTAAAAATAGAGGTAATCAAAGGTGGATCACCTTCTGTAGCTTCTACAACTACTAAAAAAACGGAGAAAACTGCTAAAACAACTAAGACTCCTGCTACTAAAGCAACAGTTTCTACCAAGACTAAGAGTTCATCTAAAAAGAAAGATGATAAGTTGACAGTAGTTGATGCAGCTGCTTCTATCGAAACTGGAGGCTTATACAAGTTGGAGGTTCTAAAATTGCAACCTAAAGGTTTTGGTGTTCAGATAGCTGGTTATAGTGACTATGAGTCTGTAGTACAACAAGTGTCTGTATTGCGCAAGAAATGGTTCAAAGGATCTATGGTTTATGTAGATGAATTGGCAGGTAAACCTTATTACAAAGTAATCTTAGGGCCATTCTTTACGAAAGAAGAAGCTATTTCTTACTGCAACAACATCAAGAAAAAGTACAAATTGAAAGATGCTTTTGTAGTGAACATAGAAACTATGGGTAAAAAGAAATAAGTAGGTTTATTCCTGAAAATTTTATGGATTAATACCTATGCAAATAAATCTTTTAGGGTAACAGATGATTCAATTATCTGTTGCCCTTTTTTTATGCTAATAGTAGGCTGCCTAGTACCTGCAAAAACATAAATACTATATCCTTGGTCTAATTGTATTTGAAGTTGTTGATTGATATAGCTAATCAATTTTGGCCAATTGATCTGTTTGCGTAGGATTTTAGGAATGCGAGAGAGTTGTTGTTGGATAGCATCGTCTTCTAAGAGTTCTGCTATAGAGAGTTCTATGATAGAAACTTCTTCTGAGGCCTCTAATGCAATTTTAGGAGGAGTGTGTAAAGGAGTAATTTTGAAATATAAATATTTATTGGAAAATTGCTTTTGGCGGTAGAGTAGTGCCTTATTCAATTCTTTGGCAGCATGATCAAATATCATGCTGCGGATCTTTCTATTGTTGAGTGGGTTGAACAATAAGATAGTGGATTTTAGCCTTGAAGAGCATTAAGTACTAAACCACGTACAAAAGTGCTACGTTTTTCAAATTCTTCTTGGCTTCTGAATACTCCTTCGTAGTAGGTGTGTCCTTCGTTCATCAAAATCATATATTGAGACATCATTACAGAGTCAACGTCCTTGATGATTTTAGCTGCCTTCCATCTGTCCAGTTCCTCAATTAGAAATTCTCTAAAACGATCATACATTTTCTTGAAATGTTCACGAATACGTTCGTGACGAGTAGCTAAGTAATAACAGGCATAAAATACAGAGCGATCTGATACCTGGAACCAACTTGCTCCATACATAATATCTGTAATTAAGTCGAAGCGCTTTTGTGCATCTGTCACATCATCGAGCATATTCATAAATGTTTGCTCATAACGACTTAGTATGAAGTCAACTAAATCAACCACCATTTCTTCTTTTGTTTTGAAATAGTGAATGAGTAAACTAGGGTTTACATCCATGCGTTCTGCTATTTTAGCAATAGACGCATTTTCGTAACCTTCTACTTTTATTACCTCATAGAAATTTTCAAGAATTTCTTTCTTACGAACTTCTGCTTTACTTTTTCTACCCATGATCTTTTTATTTTAGAATCTACACATAAAATGTACAATTCAATATTTTAATTACATTAGTTCTTTATCAATACTTCAGTATTATTGAAAACCAAAGAGCTAAGTAGCATTTATTCAAATTATAAGGCAAATATAACAAGACTAGAGGTCTATAGTTATATAGAAGTTTGCCTTTATTGCAAGCAAAAATAGACAAATAAAACTAAATTGAAAATTTGCAGCGATGCTAATTTAATAAAGGTGGGCTAATGTGTTGAAATATAAATATTTAAGTCTTCCAGATGCGCAACAGTATAGTTTCTATAGCCAAGAAAATTAATGTGAGGATTAAACACCATTTCCAAAGAGGGGTGCCTTTGCTTTGGGTAGTAATGACATCTACAAAATCAGTGGTATAATTGCCATCAATGATGTTGGCATTCTCACCAATTAGCAATGTTAGCTCATCTTGTGTAAAAAGCTCTAATTGAGACTCTTTTCGATCATAGTTGTAAGCATATTTATCCAAAACTTCTTCAGCATTCAAGAACAAGTCATAAAAACCAGCTAATTCTATCTGATTGTTTATACCTAATATAACTCGACTTCCCATAGGGCGTTGTTCGGGAATAAACTCTCCTTTGTCATTTTTGATTTTGTAAACCATCTCAGAGCTGCTTACTCTATTGTCTGTTTCTAGTACATTATCTTTGCCAATAGTATAGGCAATTTTTTGTTGGAAGCCTTGAGATAGTGCCATTCTGTATAGCATTGGAACAAAAATTTCCCCATTTTGCACTAGGTTAGAGTGGTCTATATCTAGAGGAGCTGCACATAGATAGAAATTACCTTTGCCTACAGCATTTTTCCCCATAAAAGTTCCTCCGTTTCTATAACGTAAGATTACTTCTTCGCTACTAGATGCACGACGAGCAATCTTAAAATTTGAAGTGGTAATAGGTAGCTTAATATTGTCTCTTCTTTCCATAAAGACATCATTAAACACAAATTCATTCATATTGATATATGAAACTTTTTGCTCTCCACGACTAAGACTACTTAAATTATTGGCATTGAACAGCTGTGTTAGTTTTTTGTAGTCCTCAAGTTTGGCTTCTAAATGAGGGAAAACAACAATATTTCCACCATTAATAGTATAATTGTGAAGTTCTCCAATCAATCCCGATGGTATTGTTTTTAGTTCATTGAGTATAACAAGATCGTAATCTGGGAGTTTAGAATAGTCTAGTTGTCCAGAAGGTTTAGATATTACATTGAAATAGTCATTCTCTTTGAAGGTAGCCTGAATATATGGATTATTATTTGTGCCAAATATCTCTAAAACATCTACTTTTTCATCTACATAAAAAGTGAAGAAATAGTTGTTGTCAAATTCGATAGGGTAGTCTGTTATACTCAATTTTGCTTCATGCCATCCTGTATTTAGTATAGATACATTTACTGTGTCATACAAGGAAGTTTTGGCTGGAATCGTTAGTGTTTTGATAGGTCTAGTTTGTCCCTCTAGAGTTAGTGTTAGCCTTACTTCTGAAAGTTCCTTGTTTGTGAAATTCTGAACCTTAACAATCAATGGATTGGGTTGATTTGTTGACTGCACAGGCGATTCGAACCAAGCAGTATCAATCGCAGCATTTTGGCTCTGAACAGCTTGAAGTGGAACTAAGTTTAACTTATAAGTAGTATCCTTATAAGATACTAGATCTGTAATGTTTTTTTGAAAATCGGATATAATATAAATCTCTTTATTAGAGGCTTTTCCTGTGCTTAAGGCTTGCTTTTGGCGAGCCAATACTTTTGACAGTGATTTTACTTGATAGCTAGTTCTTACCTCTCTAACTCTAGAAAGAGCATCCTCTTTACTTAATAGGCGCTGGTCTCTACCTTCAAAATCGGTAGTTAATATCTGAATGCGATCATCGTTGCTGTAGGCAGCTACAATATCTTCTGCACGTTTTCGAGCTTTTTCTAGGAGGCGAACATCCTCACTTTCGGCAGCCATACTAAAGGAGTTGTCAAAAAAGATGCTTACATCTTTGCTACCAGCATTGCTATTGTTGTTTTTGTTGGGAATGAAAGGCTGGGCAAATGCTAATACTAAGAATGTAAGGGCAGACAAACGAGCCAATAAAACTAAAAAGTGCTTAATTTTTGAGCGAGAGTCTGTTTGCTCTTTTACTTCTTGAAGAAACTTAACATTTGTAAAGTAGACGGTTTTGAAGCGTCTAAAATAGAACAAATGAATAATAATCGGTATGCTAAGTGTCAACAATGCCCACAAAAACCAAGGATATACAAAACTCATTGACCGATAGATTAAATAGATGTGCTAATTTGAAAAAAAATGTAATAATAATAGCCAATAACCTATCAAATAGGTATTGTCAGCATGCTTACGCTAAGCGAATTTAGCAAATTATTAAAGTTATTGAGGACTACAGCAGATTTTAAAAATTTTTAGTAAAATTTAACATCATCATCATTGTCTGTACGAGTACTATAAAAATAGATTGGAAGCGACATTCCTATCCTAAAACCAAAGAGTAGGTCGATATGATTTTTATCATCAGCTTCCATTACATTAAAGTTATAGTTGCGTCGATTCTTAGTAAAACCTTGCAAGAAATCAAATCCACCCCAAAAATTTAGCAGTTTGTTTTTACTCATATATCGATAGCCAATGTACTGTTGCATAGCAAAACCACTGGTCATATAATCGTAGCCCTTTTTATAATCGCCATTTAGTTGTAATACATCATCTCCTAAAACATCAATAAGTATCCAATGTTGTTGATATCCACCACTAAATATAAATTCAATACCAGAACGCTTATTTTTTTTGCTTACTGGTAGCAGATAGCCAACGCTTCCGCCAAGATAAAAGCCTCTTTGACCTGTTTTTATATCCGCCAAAAAACCATTTTTGTCAATTATCCATCCTTCTGGATTGCGAAGAGAGGAGACGGGATCTATTTTGATGTCTTCACTAAATTGATAATCGCCAGCTATACCTAGAAATAAATTACTAGATGTCATGAAACGAATCTTACCTCCAAGGCTGAAATTGTATTTAAAGTACTTCGCCATATCTGCTGCTGGCAATTGTATACCATAAGAAAAATCAAAAACGATGGCTTGTTGCAATCGAGGAGGGGGATCTATTTCTAGATCAACAGTATCTTTATTTTTCTGGGCAAAGCTAGTTTGCGCAAGGCCTATGTAAAAAAGGATTAGAAGACTAGTTGTAATATATCTCATTAAGTAATAATTTTAGAATAGGAAGATGTTCTTCAAAGATATTTAAGAATGAGTTTCCAATAGCTCTTGGTTAATCATTTTTAAACAACTTCTCATACTAATGATTCAATTATGGATTATTGTGACGTATGCTAAAATGATAATAGTCCATGTATTTTTAGCTTTATCAAGCTAAAAGTAGCAGTAAATTTTTCTAATTAAGTGATTAGAAAAACTTCATGGACTAATGTAAACGAGATAAACCATAAAATTGTCAATAATATTAGCTGCCAATATAACACTAATTTGAAAAGGAAGGTTGAATACATTGCTACAAATAAAAAGAGTTGCTTACCAGAAGGCAAGCAACTCTAAAAATTAGGTTAGTTAGTTTATCGTTTATTTCTTCACAAATTTCTTAGTGATGTATTGTCCGTTAGGCTGTACTGCCGTGAAATTGTACATACCTGGAGCTAGGTTAGAAACATTGATGTTGTTCACACCTCTATCTAAATGCTCAGACCAGATTTGACGACCAGTTGCATCTATAATCGTAGCATCTATACCTTCATCATAAGTATCTAATTCTACATTCAATACATTGCTAGCAGGATTAGGATATATTTTTACTGTAAAGTCATTTTCTCCTTGATTTTGAAGAATTGCAGTTGCATATTTTTCAGGCTCTAGATTAGCACCTTTTGCTCCACAAGAACCTTCATAAATTTTGATGTTGCGGAAGTAAGAATTTCCTGCTTTGTTAGCATCATCGTCATTAGCAAAGAATAATTTAGAGAATGTACCAGTGTAGAATTGACCTACAGGAATTGCATAAGCTTTCCAGCTTCCTGCGCTAGTAGCATAATCATCGTAGTTGGCTAATCCCCAACTTTGAGTCCCATATAGACGGAATGTTTTGTCTGAGCTAATTGCATTGTCATTGTCAAATCCAATTCCATGGATTTCACCCTGAGTAGTACTACCAAATTCAAACTCAATAACAGTATTAGCTGTAACAGTATAGTTATAATCAATTGCTTTCCATGAGTTACCAGTTAGAACTACTGTTGTAGGATCACTAGCGTCAAAATTTCCAGCATCTTGAGAACCTCCATAAGAGATAACAGGATAAGTGTTGAAATCGATTGTTGGGCAACCTCCAGTAGTTCCACCACCAGTAGAAGCATTTTCTACACAGAATGTAGTGCTTTCAGATTTGCCATAGTCTCCACCAGAAGCAAGGTTTGTACCGCCTGAGTTTATGCTATAAGCACCATTACCATAAGAGCAACACATTCCATCTCCATATTCATCTACAATTTCGAAAGTATAGTTACCATCAGCTAAATTCCAGTTTAGGTCGATACTTGTACTGTTAGCATATCCGCTACCAGATTCGATAGTAGTACCATTAGCATCTTTTAATGTCCAAGAAGTTTCAGAGCCATATTGGTCAGTAGTGATAGATAAATCAATCTTGCCATCTACACAAGAACTGCCAGTATTTCCACCACCAGTATTTCCGCCACCAGTATTACTACCTGTAGTTGTAGTTAGGTTGAAATCATCAACTGTCATATCTCCTCGGTAGCTACCACCTGTAGTACCTTTGAATCGTAATTGTACATTACCACCTACATAAGCAGAAAGATCAGCATCAGCAGAAGCCCAAGCATTACCTTGATCTCCTGATTTAGACCAAAGTGTTGACCAGTTAGATCCATCTGAGCTTGCTTGCAACTCTAATGTTCCCATATCCGAACCATACATATGGAATTGGAATGACAACTGAGCTGTACTTGCACTTCCTAAATCAAAGCAAGGAGAATTTAATGTAGCTACTTTGCTAGGGTAGTTAGGATTAGAAGCTTCTACATACATATAGTAAGAACCTTCAGCAGCAGAAGAAGCACCTGTTCCACTAGAACCTGTACCACCTGATTTATTTGTCCAGTCAATATTGTCATTGCTAGCTTGAGACCAGTCTCCTAAGCCGTTTTCGAAACCTTGGCTGTATGGAAATGATTGAACAGCAGAGCTACAGAATGTAGTAGAACCACCGCCTCCAGTAGAACCACCACTTACATAACCAGCAGAGTTAAGTAGACTAGAACGGAATCCACCAGAAGAGAATAAGGATAACATTCTGTCTTTTTGACCTTGAGTGAAAATATTCATACAAGCATCATCAGTATAATCCATATAGTTTTCAACCATATCTGTAGTAGAGCAAGATTTGTGACCTGAAGGACAACCGTAGTTAGCTGCATCAGACTCAGGAGTATCTCCTACAAAGTCATCAACACCACAACCACCATCACCCCAAATGTGACGTAAGTTTAGCCAGTGACCAACTTCGTGTGTAGTAGTACGACCTTTATCAAAACCATTGGCAAGATAGAATCCACTACCTTTGTCGCTACTTCCGAAGTATTGAGGGCTCATTACTACACCATCTGTAGATGCAGCGCCACCAGGAAATTGAGCATAACCCAAAATGCTTTGGCCAATATTGCAAATCCACATGTTTAAGTAACTACTAGAAGGCCATGCAGCAACACCACCTTGGCTAGTTTTTTTCATGTCATCATTAGTTCCCCATGATGCTCTAGATACTTGTTTGCGAGTAATACCTGTTGTAACGTTACCATTAGGATCACGATTTGCTAATACAAATTCGATTCCTATATCAGCACCATCTGGATGTGAGTTATATCCAGGGGTTCCAGCTTCTTTTCTGTAATCTTCGTTTAAAACGTCTATTTGACTTTGAATTTGGGCATCACTAATGTTTTCATTACTGTTATTATACATTACATGCACAACTACAGGTATAGTAATAACTCCATTTCGGCCTTGTGCAAACTCACCAGATTGAATAACACGTTGTGTGTGTTGCTCAATTGCAGACATTTTGCTGTTTAATTTTGGATTGATACTCTCACGGTGTTCCAAGTTTTCCATTGCATGGCAAGTACGGCCTGGATGATTGTGATTGTGTTGTGCAGTAAGGGGATTGGTAGTTCCAATCAATGATAGGAGGCATAAGGCTCCTAGCGCTACATTGGTAGAGCGCTTAATCGCAGTAAAAAAATTCATAATAAAAGATAGGTTTAAATGATGATAATTATTAAAGTGATTTGGTTAGAATCACTGGTTTTTGGTTTAAAAGTAAAAGTTGGTTTATTGTAGGTTTAATTTTTCTTTTTTCTTTAGAATTATCTTTTGATTATTTTTGGTATTGCAATTATAGTGAATGCTTTTATTTTTTAAAAATATAATTTGCATTATTTTTAATAATACAGCAATAAAAATGTTTTTTGAATAGCTATTTAGTAATAAAATAGATTTTTATTGAGGATAATATAATCTGTGATAATTTTGGCTTAATTGTGCAGTTTAGAATAAAATTCGGTTTAAGGGTGTGTTAGTGTAAGTTTTATACTGTGTTAAGGTTTAATTAAGAATTATCTTTATTTGGACTTTAAGAGAGGTGGGCGAATTATATTTTTTTTGTTAATACATTCATGAAGCAATTATATTTTTGGATGTGAGTGCATTACCAAATATATAATAGGGTTTTTATGGAGAGTCTAAAGGTTATTGTATTGTTGTTTTGCCAAAAAGGACGTAATATAATTGTGTTTTGTATAGGTCTTGACAAATTTAAAAAAGCAGTTAGTTCTGCTAATGTGTATAAGAAGAAATTTTTTGCATACATAAAACTTGGACAGATATGAAGACATATATTATGTAGTTAGTTGCATTCATATTGGTCATTGGGCTGAGCATAAGGGGAGAAATGTCACTAGTGGAGTGTTAGCTACAATTTTTTAATTCATTATATCATTATTAAGTAATGGTTCAAAATAAATAATAAGTTATATTTGCTTCCCAAAAGCAAAAAAGATGGGAAGGAAAGTAAAAAAGATAGACTTAACGGAGTTAGATCGAGCTGAATTAACAAAAGGTTACAAAAGCTCAAATTCTGCTGTATATTCAAGGCGCTGTCACATGGTATTGCTAAAAAGTCAAGGAAAAACCTCAGAAGAGATAGCAGAGATAGTTAGCACAACGATACAGCCAGTGAACAGGTGGTGCAATCGCTATTTGAAATTAGGAGTATTGGGTTTAGAAAATAAGCCTGGTCAAGGTCGTAAACCAATTCTAAATAAAAAGGATGACAAGGAAAAAGTAAAAGCAATAGTGAAGAAAGAACGTCAACAATTGAAACAAGTAAAAGATGATCT
>JAAEPD010000383.1 GCA_024222455.1 Aureispira sp. | reverse complement strand
CTTTGCAGTAAAACGCATGAGCAGCTTGTGTGGGCTAAAAAAGAGTTTGCTAGTATTTACAGTAACTACGAATCAACACCATTAGAAATGTTGCCTGAATTACTACCTGGCAGAATTGAATTGCAGAAGCACAAAGAAAAAACCAGTGGTGTATTAGAGCAGGTTAAGAAATTAGCGAGGATAAGACAATGAAGATAATGCTTGATTGCTCACCTAAAAAAATAAAAGAATACCGAGAGCGATACAATTATGATTTTTGGCAGCTTAGAACACCGTTAACAGGTTACAAGTTAGCAGGCGTACCCTATGGACTAGATAACGGATGTCTTAAAAGGTTTAATCAAGCTAAATGGGAAAAACTACTAGATGATGCGGAAATCCATAGGCCTAAATTTGTATGTTTACCCGATATAGTTTGTGACGCAGCGCGAACATTGGACTTATTTGACGCATTTGAGCTTAGAACAAATGGACTACCAAGAGCTTTAGTCCTTCAGGATGGTATTTCTAACCATCGAATAGATTACTCTAAACTTGAAGCTGTATTTGTAGGTGGCAGTGATGCTTTTAAAATATCACCTGAAGCTATAGCAGCATGTAAGGCAGCAAAAATGCTAGGTAAATGGGTACATGTTGGAAGGGTGAACACAGCAGAAAGGGTAAGTAATTGGATTGGGTTAGCAGATTCTATAGATGGCTCAGGAATTAGCAAATACGATCACATGCTTGAAAAGGTAATAAATGCAATCGAAAACAAAGCAGAACAACCAAGACTATTTTAATTAGCGAGGG
>JAAEPD010000382.1 GCA_024222455.1 Aureispira sp. | reverse complement strand
CTAGTAGTTCTTCTATATAAGCTTCAAACATTATTAGTTGGTTTTTATCTGTGTTTTTAACTCTCAAAGTAACAATTTATCCCTATTTTAAATCTTGACTTTGGACTTTTCCGAAGTTTTCAAAAATATCTATATTTTCCCCATTTTCGATTAGGTAGTTAAGTTGTTTAGGATTTTTCAAAGCCCATCTTCTGCTAATAAAAAAGGTAACAGGAATTTGCTCTTCTATCAGAAAATTAACCAGCAAGGAATCATAACCATCACTCAATCCACCTTGCCCACAAGCATCAAAGGTCAAAAAAAGTGTTTTTTCTGCTTCTTTAGGCAACTTAACTTTAGTTACCATTCCTTTAGCGTGTATAGATAGTTTGCATTCCCCACAAGGGGTTGTTATATTTAGGTTAGCTAAAGAATCAAAGTTTAGCTTAGGGCAAGTACTATCTATTTTTTCAATACTTGCCTTTGGGCTATTCAATTCGATATGCTTATCAGAATTTAGTATTCCTATCAAGATCAGTAAAATAGGCAAAGCTCCTCCTAAAATAAATTTAGTCATCCCCCTACTTTTTCACCTTATACAAGATATAATCATTGACAGCATTTTCACTGCGTGTAGTTGGATGTTGTTTCCCATTGGTTAGTTCAACCACCTGTAAGGTGACATAGTTTTTAAGCTCCGAAACTCGTACAAAACCATCTCCATCCAAGTCAGCTTTGCCTGTAGAAAGCCCTTGCAAGGTCGCATAAGTAAACACCCCATTATTCCAATCGTCAGACTCCAAAGCAAATTCATAACCACCAGCGGCAGAAATAACAGTTGTTCCAGTCCCTTTGGTTACATCATTAAACAAGGTTTTCATATAGGTAAAAGAGTTTTTGAGGCCAGCTTTAGGACGCACAAAGGTAGTCCCCGATTTTGCTCGAACTCTTACATTGCTATTTTCTGCACTCACTATCCCCACATCTACAGCTTCGTCTTTATCTACCTCTCCAGAATGACAAGCATCTATCATAATCAAACGATTGCGGCAAGCTAAACCATCCAACATCGCATCTATCTGTTCATAAGGTAGTCCTTTTTCTGTAGGATTTGTAAAATCAATATCATGCATGGCTATATAATAATCTAAATCATCATTAAGTAGTCCATGCGAAGAGATATAAATAAGTACTTGATCGTCTACTTTAGCTGTTTTCAAGAAATCTATAGCATTAAGGGCATTCGTTTTAGTCGCATCTTTATTAAAAATAGTGTGACTATGTACCTTCTTATAATAATTTGACTTATCAAACTGTCCGATCAAATCCTTAGCATCTTTCACTGCAAACTTTAAGTTTCGCTCTTTTTCCTTAAATTCAGATACGCTAATGGCCAACACATACAGCTCAGGCTTTTGTTTTTTAGCATTGTAGGTAATCTGAAAAGTTTCTCTAGCACTCTCCAATCCCTTGTCATTCAACACAGATATTTTCACTAAGTTATCTCCTTGACTTAGATTAATTTTTAACTCTTGCTCTATACTATGTTTTTGCTGTTTTTTGACAGATATACCCTGCAGTTTTGGTACTGGCACATCATTGATATAGACATTGATGCGATCTAAATAATGTTTCTCATCAACAGCTTTTAGATTCAGTTTTAGCTCTCGATTTGTAGTTGCGATAGGCAACTCTTGTTGGTTTAGAATTTCGAGAGTAGGCAACTCTAATGGACTTTTGAGCGACTCTGGAGTAAAACCTAAACGCTTAAGACGCTTTTCCCATGCTTTCACATAGAGTTTGAGTGAATACTTGGAAGCACCCAAATGCGCTAAAACCTTATCAGGTCTATTGAACCGAACATCAAACTGGTCAAAGGTGTACAACTTGTTTTGATACCTAAACCCTAGGCCTTCATTGTGTCCTTTAGAGGCTTTGTAGAAGTTATCTGGTGTAATAATAATATAGTCAATCTCCTTTTTAGCGATCATAGACCCCATCAGTTCACACTTTTTCCAATCCCATATTTTAATAAAACCGTCCTCAGCAGCACTATAAATTCGTTTATTCTTAGGTCCAAACTTAACATGTTTGATATCTCCATGATGCCCATTTAATTTGCAAATAGGCTTCTGTGTTTCCCAATCCCAGACTACAATCTGAAAGGTGGTGGTATCAAAATGTGCTCCTGCTTGTGTTTGGCTAGTTACCAAGTATTGACCATCCTTGCTAAAATGTCCTGCATGACAAACCCCATGCTCTCCAGAAGGCTTAGATTCTATCACTTTATTCTGAATATAATCCCATTTCACCCAATTTATCTTAGGCAACTCACCATATTTACTACCTCTTCTTGCTATTAGAATAGAATTAGAATTAGGCACAAAATCTAGAAAATACTCCTCTCCTCTTTTGGGTGGCAAAAAAGCAGAAACCTGTCCCTTTTCAACACTCCAAGTTCTAAATCCATTAAAAGATTGTCCAATAATATACTTCCCATCTGGACTCAGTTTCAAACTCTTGCCCCAAGGTGACTCAGTGGCATCGATATAAAAACTGTTCAACTCTTTTTTATTCTTAACATCCCAGACTTTGTACAGAAATTTATCCCCAAACATCTGTGTAGGATTCTTTTCTATGCACATTACCATCAGTACAGAACCATCTGCATTTAAGGCAATTCCCTGCACTTCGGGTAGATTATCTACTGTAAATACCTCCTCTAAATTACTGCTGTTATACACTTTCAGGGTAGGAATACCATTGTCTGGAGCATCTTCCCAAACCGAAAAGAACTTCCCATCTGCACTAATCCCAGCAATACCAGAGGTCGGTATATAGCGCTGCAAATCACCTTCTTTCATGTTCCAAATACGCAAACCAGGATATTTATCCACACTTGCACTCATCAAATATCGGCCATTGCTATTTACGGCTAACTGTGTTACCATTTTGAAATAACCTTGCAAGCGACCTAATTCACGACCATGTTTATAATCATACAAAATACCTCCTACAAAACTTTCAGGTTTAGTCCCTTTTGCTTTGCTTATCGAAAGACTAACTGATAAGGCTAGTGTTTTACCATCTGGACTCATTGCCATTTCCCAACCACTTCCTATCGAGTAAATTCCAGTAACAATCTGGCTAGGATCAGAATAATTCATACTCCGTAGCTCTTTACCCGTTTTGATATCATATTCTAAGATTTCAGCCATCATAGTCATTGCCAAAATCTGCTTTCCGTTGGGAGTGAATTCTAAATCTTTGATCGGTTTCATAGCAGGTATTGCTACCTTCGATATCATTTTACCTGTTTTCAGATCCCATGTAACAATCTCTAGTTTAGAATTATAAACAGCTACCTTTTTATTATCTGGACTCACCGTAATGGAGTTTGCAATTCCCCCCATATTTAGTCGATGTATTTCCTTACCAGTTTTGATATCTGCAACCACTAACTGTTTGGTATCTTCTGGACTGCTATAGAGCATATGCTTAGCATCTGGTGCTAAGGTTATTTGACCTGTCACTGCCCCATAACTGGCTATTTTTTCTCCTTTTTTTAGATCAACTTCTGCTATCTGATTATTTATCTTTACTAGAATTCTATTAGAGTTAGGGATATAAGCAAAGTCTCTAGTTTCCTTATCTACCAAAACTCTCTGGACAATTTGTCCAGTGCTGTGGTCCCAAAAAATAACCATTCCCTTATCATCTAAACTAATAATATGCTTCCCATCTGAGGTGTATCTTACCTTCCAAACTGTACTCGAATGGCCATGCAATACTCTAAACTCTTGCCTCAAAGCTCTAGACCAGATCCGAACAGTTTTATCCATACTTCCTGTTGCAATAAACTGCCCATCATCACTAAAGGAGATGTGCATGATATTGTTGATATGTCCACTGGTAACTGTTATTTCAGGTTGGTCTTGTGCTTGCAAATTGCCAATAAGGCAAAGCATTACAAAATAGCAAAGTAGATGTCTAAATGTATTCATGTTTTTGTGGTGTATATCTGGTGTGTTAATTTTTATATAGATGCATTTTTAAGCCATTTTGATGCATTCTCCAACAAAATAGTAACCATAATATACAAAATATTACAGTTGCTTTTTAATTTAAAACCTAGATAGGTATTTATTCTATAACCACTTCACAATTAGGAAACTGCTGAGTTATGCGTTCCTTTTCTAGAGAAGGGATTTCATTGTAAAATAAATTCAAGTAATTTAGATTAGGCAACTGTTTTTGACTTAGTTGAAATGACGATATTTCGTCACCCTTCAAATTTAGCTTCTTAAGGTTTGTTAAACATTCAAAATTTGAGGGCAATTCTGTTATTAAATTTTCAGAGAGATCTAGTTCTTCTAAACTTGATAAGTTTCCAAAATTTTCAGGTAAGTTGAGCAGTTCATTTCCTGATAAATCAAGTTCTTTCAAATTCATAAGATTACCAAAATCTTTTGGTAATAATTTAAGTCCACTTTCTAACATATTCAAACTCTCAAGCTTTACTAAATTCCCAAAAGAGTCCGGCAATAACTGGAGATTATTTCTAGCTAAGTTGAGATGAGTTAAGTTCAATAACTTTCCAAAACTATCCGGCAAGATCTTAAGTCCAACATCCCAAAGATATAGTTCTTTAAGGTGAGATAGCATATAAATATTATGGGGAAGACTTTTAAAAGAGTTGTTTTTATTATAAATTCTAAATGTAGTAAACTTAAATAGAAGCTGAATGCTATGATAAAAATCGCCATAATCATAGTAGCTAAATGCTTCATAGTTATGAAAGGCAAAATCAAAGAGTTTTGTCCACTGAAATAACTCAGGCTTTTCTTCCTCTAAGGCTTTTGCAAAATTCAGTGCCAAGTCAATATTGTTTTTCTCTTTTTTTTCAAGAATTTTAAAATTTGGAGTTTTTTCATCTTTCTTTATATCAATAATGCCTCGAATTTTACTTTCAGTATTAAATAAAGTTTCGAGATAGAAGTTATCTCCAATACCTTTTGCGAGTTGGAAACCTAAATGAATATTCTCCAATATGCCACTGTTGATTAGTGCCTCTATTTTTTCTTTTGTTGAATTTATCATTAATTGGAGTTTCAGATTTTTCCCTTCACCAAACAAAAAAGCAACCATAATATACAAAATATTACAGTTGCTTTATAAAGTTTTATGTTGAATGGATTTTAAAACTTCACATTCATCAATCCTGTCAAGTCTTTTACCTCTTTGATCGTTTGCTGTGCTATCTTACGGATTTCGGCAGAAGAGTTTTTGATCTGATACTTAATCTCCTTTTTGTTGGCCATTACTTCTTCTTTGTTTTCTCTAAACTTAGAATTCAAGCTCAACAAAGCCTCATAAGCAGCACCTTTGAAATCTCCATAACGGATAGACCCATCCTTGTATCTAGTCATAAAATCATCATGCACATCTGTATGTCCACAAGCTTTGATAATCGTAAACAAGTTTTTGACACCTTCACTCATTTCCTCTGTACCAATCATTTCTCCACTATCAGTTACAGCGCTCATCACCTTCTTACGTAAGCGTTTTTCCTCTTCAAATACACTTAGATAATGCTTTTCACCTGCGCTTTTGCTCATCTTACGAGTAGGATCAGCTAAAGAACGAATCTTAGGCGCATCAGAATGCAAGGTTTTAGGCAATACAAAATAATCTTTATCCACTTGAAGATTAAAGCGATTTGCAATCATTCTGGTCAACTCTAGGTGTTGATCTTGATCTTTACCTACAGGCACAAAATCTGCTTTATAAATCAGGATATCAGCTGCCTGCAATACAGGGTAGTCAAATAGTCCTACAGATATAAAACCATCACTTTTAGTTTCTGACTGCTGACTTTTATCTTTAAACTGAGTCATTAGTTGCAAGCGTCCGTAAGAACAAAAACAGTTAAAAATCCAGTTCAACTCTGCATGCTCAGGCACTAGAGATTGGATAAATAAGTTCTCAGGTTTCACGCCCAAAGCCACTAGATTAAACATCAAACTCCAAGTATTCTCACGCAATTTGTTAGGTTGGAAAGGCATGGTCATCGCATGATAATCTACAACACCATATACACAATCATAATCCTCCTGCAGTTTCACCCAGTTTTGGACAGCGCCAAAATAGTTACCAAAGTGAATCTCTCCTGTAGGCTGAATTGCCGATAATACTCTCTTCTTGGCTGACATTAATCTATTCAGTTTTCATCGTTAAAAAAATCTTGCCCCAAATCTAATACATTTTGAGTAAATTGCTAAACTGTTTTATAGGATTTAAAGTTTCCTTCTAGAAAGTGTTTTTATAAAAGTTATAAATAATCATAATGAACATCCAAAATTCAAAGATTTTAGTCACAGGTGGAAGCTTGGGGATAGGCAAAGAAACTGCCAAACAATTAGTAGAAAAAGGTGCTACAGTAGTAATAACTGGTCGCAATAAAGAGCGAATAGAACAAGCTGCTCAAGAGATTGGAGCAATTCCTTTAGTATTTGACGTTTCGGACCTAGATAGTATAGAAGCTAAAGCTGCTGAGTGTTTAGAGTTGCTTGGTGGTTCTATTGATGTTTTACTCAACAATGCTGGTATTGGTGCATTCCCACTTTTGGGAGATATTACTAAAGAAGATTTCCTAAAGGTATTCAATACCAATGTTTTTGGATTGGCGTTAGTGACTCAGGCATTGGTACCTACTATGAAAAAACAGCAATCAGGTACTATTATCAATATAGGTTCTACAGCTAGCCTCAAAGGCTTTGCTAGAGGTTCTGTATATTCTGCCTCCAAATTTGCAGTGCGCTCCATGACACAGAGCTGGCAAGCAGAATTGAGAAAAGATAATATTCGAGTATGTCAAGTCAACCCAAGTGAGGTGACTACTGCTTTTGCCAAAGATGACCGTCAAGAACGAACTACAGAGCCTAACAAGTTAGAACCTGCAGATATTGCACACACGATTGTTTCTGTAATAGAAATGGACAACAAAGGGTTTATTCCTGAAGTAACGGTTTGGGCAACTAATCCTTTTTAGGATCGATCGTGTTGATAACTAGCTCTAAAAAAAGGAGCTGTTTTATTTTTAAGTTCTTTAACAAATTCTGTTGATTACAAAGTTTGTTAAAGAACATTTTTTAGAATTTTAGATGTATTTTTACATCTCTATATAAATGATTGGGAATTTGGATTAAATACCATCTAATATCATAAAAATGCAGAATAAACTCTACTTTCTGTTACTACTAGTCTTCTTGACCGCTTGCCATCGCAATATAAAAAAGCCAAGACCTCTACAATCTTATAGCAATATAGCTACTTATTGCTTTAAGGAATCTCTAGTTCAGAACATTGGTTTGGGGGCAAAATATCACTTTGTCTATTCCCATAAAAAATGGAAGTTTATAGAAGAAACTAATGACTATGAATCGACCACTTACCAAACTAAAGCCAAAGAAAAATTATGTTCCTTTTGCTTTGGAAAAGGTCTTGAACAAGAGGGCAAAAAAATTGATTTAGATTCTTTAGCTTTAGCTAAAGAGCTACTGCAAAATATGCCTATAGGGGGAGCTACGGATTGGAACTATCCTGAGCTTGGTAGATTAATCATACTAGATCCCAAAGATGCAATATATCCGCCTTCACATCGTTGTGATTTAATTACTTATTATTACCTCTACTATGGTTTGTTTGAGCAAGATCGGGGACATATAGAAGTGCTTAAAGTTATCTTAGAAGATAGTGCTAAAAAAAGATACCCTAGCAGCCTGTCCGATACGCTTTTGGTTGGGAATCCTGATGAACTATATGCTAAGTTGCCTGATACTAAAGAGAATCAATTACTCTATGTGCTGCATCAATGTTATAAAAAATGGCTAATAAAAGTAGAAAAAATAGGTTGGCAAAAGGCTAAACAACAGGGGCTTTCTCCTTTTGAAGATTGTTCATGTAGACTAGTCCTTGTTCCACCCAAACCTTGGTAATTGGTAATTATTATGATGTAAAATGCAAAATTTTGATTGCTGTAGAATAACCCTTTAATGATTTATGATGCAACACCCCGAAAACTGGGATAAAATAATATCCCTACTACAATCAGGCGAACGAGATAATATAGAACTAGCTTATCAGCTTGCAGGGAAAAATGTGCCTATGTTTTGGCCTACCCTTCGTAATCTCAAGAATACATTATCATCAGCTAAAACACAGCCTCCAATCCATTGGTTAGAAATGCCTTTTGGACAGCTTTGCTATGTGCTTAAGATTGTATTGGCTATGACCTTAGAAGGTTCTACCTCAAAGGAGTTGCCTGCCGAAATTGCATTTTTCAAATCTTTGGTTATTCTCGAAATCAAAGACTGTGCATTCGAAGTACTTCCAGAAGAAATAGGGCAACTCCAAAAGATAAAGACCTTATCTATCAAAAATTGCCCTATCAAACAATTACCCAAAAGTATTACACAACTCCCCAATTTAGGCACCCTGATCTTGCGTAATAACCAGTTATTAAGCTTACCAGAGGGTTTGCAAAACTTATCTAAACTCAAGCATTTAGATATTTCTAATAATCCCCAGTTGCAAGTCAGTGGTAAAGCAATTACAGCATTACCGAATTTAGAGGAATTAGTTCTTGATGAGGGAACCTTACATTTAATACACTCTAATATTCTAAAAGAACGTAAGATCAAAATTACTTATGCTTAGATTGTCCCCACAACTGTTGGTTGAGCGATAACAGTTAACACATCAAATTGTCTTACATTCTGAACAACTCCTTTCTCCCAACCATCTTGCACCAACTCAGCAGCCTTTTCGCTAAATGCAGCAGCTACAGCTCCCCCAAAGTGAGCATCAATTCCTGATTGGTCAGGAAAGAAATCAAAAATACCAAAGGTATTCTCATCAATCTGAAGTGCGTACCAGTACAAGGTTTTAGGTTCAGTCTCCTCAACTAAAGCAGCACCAGCAATCAAGAATTGAGCAAGTTCTGTTGCTTTACCCTCTTGAGCCTTGAACTGAATATACATTGCTTTTTCTATCTTTTCGGGTAAGTTTGCAGCTACCTTAGCAGCTAGAATTTTAGGATTCTGAACGTTTTGGAGGACACCATTTTCCCAACCTCCTT
>JAAEPD010000381.1 GCA_024222455.1 Aureispira sp. | reverse complement strand
TTAAGCCTCTTAGCGCCGATGGTACTGGTATTAACCGGGAGAGTAGGTCACCGCCAACTTTTTTTCTTTTTATGAAAATTACTCTTCATAAAATATAAGCATCAATAGATCTTTTTCTATTGATGCTTTTTTTGTTTGTAGTACTTATAGTAAAATAAAAACTCAATTTAAGTACTTATTTCAATACCATTGAACTTATGAATAGCTACTTAATCTTCTTGGTTGATAGAATAAGGAATTAGTTTGGCTGTAAAATCACCCTTATTTTCTAAGAAATCTACTAAATCTTGAAGTGATTCTTCTGAAATTTCTTCCATTGGTAGATGTCCTACTTGAGGGTAGATCCGAATATGGGATTTAGGAATTAAGCTATGGAAACGATAGGCATTATGGACAGGAATCCACATATCCTCACGTCCCCATAATATGAGTGTAGGTATATCTAAAGTCTTTAGAATTTGGGTGTTATCAACATAAGCTGTGTTGACTAATTTTAGAAATGCATCCGTATTTCCTTCCCTTGTGAACAGATCATAATAACGATCAACTAGAGCTGTCGTTATCTTAGCTGTTTTGTAGTAAACCTGTTTGACAAATTGCTCTAATACTGCTCTTCTTACCACGTATTTGATTACTCGACCAAAAACAGGAGTGCGAGCTAATTTGAATGGCAAGGGAATGTTTTCTTCTTCCAAAAAGCCAGCAGAGTCAATTAATACCATCTTTTTGATGCGTTGGGGATAACGACTAGCAAACTCCCAAGATAACCAACCTCCCAAAGAACTTCCTGCAATATTAAATTCCTTGAGACCAAGCATATTAACAAATGTCTTGAGGACACGAACATGATTCTCTATAGAATAGTCACTAGTGTCATTAGGGCCTGTTAGGCCAAACCCCATTAAGTCGAGTCGAATAACTCTATATTGTTTTTGAAGTTGTTTTGCCCAGCTATTGAAGGTGTGTAAAGATGAAAAGGCTCCATGAAGTAAAAGTATAGGTTCGCCTTCTCCTTCGTCTCTATAATGAACCAATATATTATCAATTGGCACAAACCTAGAGCTTGGTGTTGTATATTTAAATAGCAATTCTTTTAAACTAGCCACTATATCTTGTGTTTAAATGAGTGGAATTTTACTCGTTATAGATCAAAATAATATCTAATTATAAGTTGTTTGGGCTTTGTGATATAGACATTAAATAATTGATCAAAAACTTAGTATCTTGTGCTCAAATAGAGGTTTTTGGAGGGTTATATAGTGTAACTTTTTTGTGACTTTAACGTATAAATATAAGTGTAAAAGTTACTTTCCTTCTTCCAAATTCTTAAACTCTCTATTTGTAGCTTGTTTTGTTTTAGTTGGCTGATTATTAATTGGTTAATGGGGTTTTTGTGTTGAATCCTTTCTAAGGTAAAGGATGAAATACAACTACGATAATACAAAAAAAAAGCCATATTTTTAAATATATTTAAATCTTCCTAGTATGAGTAAAACCTTGTCAATAGTATCGTATAATCTTAATGGTATTAGAGCTGCAATCCGAAAAGGCTGGATAGATTGGATTAGGGAAAATGATTTTGATGTTATTGGTATTCAGGAATCTAAAGCTCAAGAGGAGCAAGTAGATGAAACTGAATTGCAAGAAATGGGTTACCACTGTTATTGGCACTCTGCAGTGAAGAAAGGATATAGTGGTGTAAATATCTATTCTAAGATAAAACCAGATTTGGTAGAGGTTGGTATGGGAAAAGAGGAATTTGATAAAGAAGGACGTGTAATCCGAGCTGATTTTGGAGATATAACATTACTCAATTGCTATTTCCCTTCTGGGACCTCTGGTGAGATTAGGCAAGGGGTGAAATATAAGTTTTTGGATGCAATGTATGATTGGGTGATGGATTTGAAAAAAGAGCGTCCTAAACTTATCATTCAAGGCGATTACAATATAGCACATACCGAAAATGATATTCACAATCCTAAGTCGAATAAAAAGACCTCAGGTTTTTTGCCTGAAGAACGTGCTTGGATGACTAAGTGGTTTGATGAAGGTGGTTTTGTAGATAGTTTTAGAGCAACACACCCTGATAAAGAGAAGTACAGTTGGTGGACTATGCGTTCTAAAACAGCGAGAGCAAACAATAAAGGTTGGAGAATCGATTACCAAGCTATTTCTAAGAATTTGGAAAACCAAATATTAGAGGCTGATTTGCTAAATGATGCAGTGCATTCTGATCATTGTCCTTGTTATTTGAAATTGAGTTTATAAAATAATATACAATAAAATTTACCCAAAATTGGAGGCTTAACATTTGTTGAGCCTCTTTTTTTATCTTTGTCTCTAAATTTATTTAGATATGAGAAATTGGATATTCATAATATTAGTAGTTATTGTGCCTTTTGTAGCTAATGGGCAATTATTGGAAACGGCAGAACTCTCTCAGGAAAAGCTCTATACTTCTTTGGAGGAGGGGCTAAAGATGCCTGATAAAGTTTATCGACTTGATTTGAGTGGACAATATTTGACGGAAATTCCCAAAAAACTTAAACAGTTTCCAAACTTGCAAGAGCTTAATTTAGCTCGAAATAGCATTAAAACTATAGCAATAGACTATAAATGGCCTCCATTGTTGCAAGAGCTGTATTTAGATAATAACCTTTTGCAAGTGCTTCCTGTAGGAATTAATAGTTGTTCACACTTATATATATTGAGTGTTCAAAATAATTATTTAGGGCAAGCCCCAAGGGATTTTAAGGCCTTGCTTAAGTCGCTTAAAAAGACTAGAAAATTAGAAACTTTTTATATTGGTGGTAATCAATTAAAAGGTATTCATAGCTTAGTTAAACATCTCAAAAAACTAAAAAAGTTAGATTTGAGTGATAACCAATTAAGAACTCTCCCCAAGCAACTTAAAAAGCTGAAAGCTTTAGAACAATTAAACTTGGGCAAGAACCCTAAACTAGAACTCAATAATGTCATCCAACTCTTGGCCAAGCTACCAAAATTAAAAGAGTTAGGCTTAAGTTATTTAGAGTTAGAAGAGCCACCTACTAAAATAGGGGCACTCAAAGGATTAGAATCATTAGATATTTCTAATAATCCCATCGTTGAACTGCCTTTAGAAATTACATCATTAGTAAAACTAAAGAGACTAAATAGTTCTAATACTAAGTTGAGTAAGTTGCCTAAGGAAATAGAAAAAATCAATCTGCTAGAAGAGCTTTATTTGAATAAAACAAAGTTGAAAGGACTTCCTATAGGTATAGGCAAATTAGAGCAGTTGACTACTCTAGAGTTGGGGGCTGATAGCTTAGAATTATTACCTAATAGTTTGAGTAACCTAAGTAGTTTGGAGCATTTGAAAATAACCTCCAAAGTTTTAGAAAGGATAGAGGTTGAATCAACAAATTGGGGGAAACTAAAATCTCTAGAAATCCATGCAATGCAGCTGAAAGAATTGCCAGCAGAGTTTTTTAAGTTAGCTTCTTTAGAAAAATTGGATATGTCCAACTGTCCTAAATTTAGTTGGGACAAATGTATAGAGGATATTAGCAGTAACAGCTTTGGCCTAAAAAGCTTGGTGATGCAACGTTGCAATATCGAAAACTTACCAAGAGATATTCAGAGTTTAGAACAATTAGAAGTCTTAGATTTAGGCAATAATTCTAATTTAAAAGAAGATGGTCTTTTTGATATAATAGGAGAGCTAAGACACTTAAAGAAACTAGTATTATCCTCTTGTTACATAAAAAAATGGAGTGCAAACCTTGGAAACTTAGAGTCTTTAGAGTACTTAGACTTGAGTCAGAACAGAATCAATGAAGTTGGTGGTTTTGAGCGCATGATAGGTTTGAAAAGCTTAATAATGCACAGTAATAAACTGAAAGAGTTTCCACCATCTTTGGCAGCATTAGAAGAATTGGAGTATTTAGATATTTCTCATCATCAAGAAATAGAGCTGTCTACTTTATTCGAAATCATGAGAGAGTTGCCTAAATTAGGCACCTTAAAAATGTCAGGATGTGGACTAGAAAGCTTACCAGAGATATTTTATGAGTTTGATCTAAAAGAGTTGTATTTAGATCAAAATCGTTTAAATGTATTGGAGAGTATAGCTTCTTTTAAGAGTTTGGAAGTGTTAGATCTTTCTTCTAATAAATTGACCTCCTTAGGAAAGGAGCAATTACCTGAGTTTTTAACTAAGTTGAACCTAGCTCAAAATCCTTTGATAGAATATCCTAAGGTGATAAACAATGCCAAACACTTGAGTGTTGTGGAGTTGAGCCCTATCGAAAAAGATGAAGCTAATAGTTTTAATAAGTTGTATAACTCTGATCGAATTCAGTATTTAAAAATTATAGCTCCTAATGCTATTCCTATTATTAAAACCAAATTACCATATCTTCGAAAACTTGCTCAAGATTTACCTAAGCAATAATGAATCAATATAAACACAACTATGAAGACTGTTCAAGACCGAATTAATAAATCTGTTACTCGAATATTCAAAGCCGTTTTTCCTAACACCACCAACCATTATGATACCTTGTTTGGAGGAACAGCTTTACAGTTGATGGACGAAGTTGCATTTATTTGTGCTACTCGATTTTCTCGCAAACGAATGGTTACTGTCTCTTCAGACCGAGTAGATTTTGAGCATCCTATTCCTGCGGGAACTCTAATAGAATTGGTTGCCACAGTTGTAGAAGTAGGCACTAAAAGCTTGAAAATTCAAGTGGATATATTCTTGGAAGAAATGTATGAAGAGCAGCGTTACAAAGCAATTCAAGGAATATTTACCTTTGTGGCTATAGATGAAGATCGTATGCCTATACCTGTCATAGATGCATAGATTTGGGGTAACATATTTGCTGTATACCTGGTTGTTGCTTTGTGTAGCATGTACTGCTGACAAAAATACAGAGCGTCAGCGCTACATAGATGTAGTGATGAATGAATATGATCAGAATGGGCAACAACAGTTTCGGAAGATAGCCCGTCAGCGTATACGTCTAAAAGGAGATAGCTTAATAATCCGTCATCACCTAGATTCTATGCAGAATGTGTTAAGCCAAGAAACAAAGTCTTTTAATCACCAATTTGTAGAATTTCGTTTGAGCTTGACGAGCTTAGACAGCTCCAATTATTTCCCTAAAGAGTCAATAGAGCAATGGTTTTACCATAGCCAACGTCAGTTAGAGCTTAAAGGGATGAAGATTGAGCTATTAAAATTTTCTAGTAACCAAAATTTAGAGCACTTGTATGTAAGCCCTCAACTTGGTTTAGTGGCCAGTTGTTTAGCTTTGAGAGAACGATATAGTTTGCTGGAGGAGACTTCTGACTTGAAGTATTTAGAGCTATTAGGTCCCTTGCAGGACAGTTTATTACAAGATAGTTTGTTTTTTTATTAGAAAAACATTATTCTAGTTGTAGTAATGTGTAAGTTGTTGATAGTGATTTGTTAGTGGGGCGTTTTGGTAGAAGGAGGCAAGAACATAAATGTTAAATATCTGCTAATAATTAATTTATATAATCAACTTAGTATAGTTGTTGAACTAAGCCTATAGAATGAAAACAACAATTGTCTAATCTACTCGTATTCCTATATATTAATAGTTCTATCCTTACAGAAGAACTAGCGACGAATAAAACATAGAGACCAATGAATAATTTTCAATATAGTCTATTAGTAACAGCTGCATTATTTTTGGCAACTTCCTTAAGTGCACAAACATCCAAGACCCAAATTAGAAAGGGAGAGTATTATGGTACAACAACCATCAATGGAACTATCTTAAAGGTTTTGATTATAGATGGAGATACTTTGCCTGTAATAGATTTAGATGATGTTCAGGTGAGCACCAAACGAAATTTTAAAGATAGAAATGAGCGTAAGCGTTATCATCAATGGAGAAAATATGCTGCAAAAGTTTATCCTTATGCTGCAGAAGCTATCAAACTTTTTAGAAGAATGGAGATAGAAACGGCTGAAATGAAAAAGGGTAAGCGTCGAAAATATAGTAAAAAACTAGAAAAAGAGCTTAAACCTAAATATGAAGAGCAGCTCAAAAATTTAACGAAAACGCAAGGGTATATCTTAATTAAAATGGTAGAACGTGAGTTAGGTAAACAATTTTTTGATGTATTGGTGCAGCTAGAAGGTAAATGGGCTGCATTCAAGTGGCAATCATTGGGTAAATGGTATGGCTACAATCTCAAAAAAGGCTATAATGCTGAACAAGATCCCTTATTGGAACTGATTCTACAAGATTTGAACATTTCTTATAAGGACTAAATTACTTGAAAATCTTTTTGCTAAGGCTTTGCACTAAAAGCCTTAGTTCCTTTCTAATTAGATATAGCAGATTTGATAATCTGCTGATTATTGACTATAATTACTTAGAATTAACACACTTATAGGACGACCTTATTCCCTTTTATCAAAAGAGTACACTAAGAATTTGTAAATACTAAATTATCAAATTAGGTCTACCTATTTGATCTAACTAGTCTCTAATCTTATGCACAATTGGTTAATTTGGATAGGGGTTTTTGGCTCTTGCGTTCAGCTATGGGCACAAGAAAAAAACTATATTCCTCAAGAATACATAATTCAGTTTCAGCACAACACAAGTATAGCAACTGCACAAAAAATATTGGGCAACTGGAACGGTGAATCTACAGGTCTTCGATTTCAAGAACGACTGATTCCTGATATGAATATTTGGTTAGCTTCTTATAGTAATACCAATATAGATCAGCAACGATACCTAGAGTATATTCGATCGCAAGCTTTTGTAGAAATAGCCCAAAATAACCACAAAGTAGAACTTCGGTCCACAACACCCAATGACCCACTTTTTAGTAGCCAATGGCAATATATTAATCCTGGAGGTAGCAATGGAGGTATAGCAGACAAAGATATAGATGCTGAATTGGCTTGGGATTTAGGTACAGGTGGATTGACTAAACAAGGAGATACTATTGTTGTGGCGGTGTTAGATAATGGAATCAGAAAAACACATGAGGATTTAACAGCTAACTTATGGATTAATCATGCAGAGATTCCTAATAATGGGATTGATGATGATAATAATGGTTATATAGATGACTATGAAGGTTGGAACTCCAATAGTGATAATGATGATATATCGGGTGGATCTCATGGTACTCCAGTCTCCGGAATTATTGGAGCAGAGGGAAATAATGGTAAAGGTGTAACTGGGGTAAATTGGAATATAAAAATGATGATTATTCGCAATGATTTTAATTCTTCTGATGCCAATGTTCTCAAGGCCTATGGATATGCTCTTACTCAACGAAAAAAATATAATGCTTCTTGTGGTACTGAAGGTGCCTATGTAGTAGTGACTAATGCCTCTTGGGGAATTGATCGTGGCAAAGCTACAGACCATCCATTGTGGTGTGCTTTTTATGATACTCTAGGAACTCATGGAATCCTAAATGTAGCTGCTACTGCAAATTCTGCTGATAATGTAGAGTCCGCTGGGGATATGCCAACTACTTGCCCAAGCGATTATTTGGTAGGTGTCACCAATATAAATATAACAGGAAACAAAGTAGCTGCTGCTGCTTATGGCAATATAAGTATAGATTTGGGGGCACCTGGAGATGGAACCTATACAGTAAGTAATAATGCAAATGGAGGATATGGAAGTTTCTCTGGAACTTCGGCTGCTGCACCTCATGTTACAGGAGCTGTTGCATTTCTTTATGCTGTAGCTTGCAATGATTTTATCAATTGGTCTAGATTATACCCTGATAGTGCAGCAAGAAAAATGAAAGAATTTATAATCACAGGAGTGGATGCTAATGCTTCTTTAGCTAATATAACAGTGTCTGAAGGACATTTGAATCTACATAGGAGTGCTTTACTTTGCCAACAGGACTGTCCTACAGCTTCCTGTCAGCCTCCATATTGTTTTCAAGTAAACAACCTTAGCTCAACTACAGCTCAATTCTCTTGGACCAATAACCCTGGGGCCAATAGTACCCAAATTCGATATCGCCCAATAGGAGGTACTTGGAGCACACCCATAACAGAAATACAATCAAATACTACCTTAACAGGTTTGTTAGCTTGTGTTGATTATGAAATAGAGTTAAAAGCAATTTGTAGCGGTGGAAGTGGTAGTGCCATTATACACGAAATCAGGACTGATGGCTGTTGTGATCCGCCTACTAATATTGAACTGTCCAATATTGGCGATGCTAGTGCAAACCTCAGTTGGCAAGCAGAATCAGGAGCTAGTTCTTATGTTGTTAGATATAGAGAAAAGGATAGTACAACTTGGATAGAATCTAGCCCAATAACTGGAACAACCTATCAAATTATAGGCTTGGATAGTTGTAAGCAGTATTATACCGCTATTAAGTCTAATTGTACAAGTGGTAGTACCGCATATTATTCAGACTCTACGGCATTTTTTACTACAGGCTGCAAAAGCTGTACGAACTTGACTTATTGTGCTGCTCAAGGAAACTCTTCTTTACAAGATTTTATAAAACGTATTCGAGTAGGAGGCTTAGATCATACTTCAGGAAATAATGGAGGATATTATTTGTATGATAGTGTTGCCATTACACTCAACCAAGGTGGTTTTCATACCTTGTTTTTGCAGCAAGGAGCTAGCCCTAGTCCATACAAGGAGAATATAAAAGTTTGGCTAGATATCAATCAAGATGGAGATTTTGATGACTCAGGAGAAGAAATATTTTCTTATTATTTTACAACGGATACTATTTTTAGACCATTTATAGTCCCTAGCAATACCCTATTAGGGGTAACTAGAATGCGAATGAGTTTGCGTTGGGGACAAGGAAATACACCCCCTAGCTGTGGAACCTTCTTGTATGGTGAAATAGAGGATTATTGTGTAAATGTAGTAATGGGAACTGCTATAGAGAAAACAACCAAAGAACAGGCATCTTTTAAGGTTTATCCTAATCCTTTTAAAACATATATAGATATTGATCTTCAATTGCCTAAGAGTAGCTCAATACAAGCAGAATTGTTGGATATAACAGGTAAAGTAGTCCACACAGAATCATTAGGAACTCAATCTAAAGGACAACATCTGTTGAGAGTAACTCCAACTCAGGATTTAGCTAAAGGAATCTATATTTTGAGGATACAAGCAGATGACTATCAAATGATCCAGAAAATGATAAAATAAACAAGACAAACAATATACTCTAAAATAAAAATGGCTGCCGGACAAGGCAGCCATTTTTTATATAAAGCTCAGTAATGATTACTTATTTAACGTGAACTAAGGATTAGAACAAGGAATAAAAG
>JAAEPD010000380.1 GCA_024222455.1 Aureispira sp. | reverse complement strand
ATTCTTTCGTCGCGTCAAATGATGGGCATGCTTTATTAGCAAACTCATTATGTGAATAAATAGTAGCAAGTGGATACATCGCCATTAATGTTTTAAGGACGTGTAACAAACTTTCTTTTTGTTCTGGTGTTCTAGTATCCTTTGGCGTTTTACCATCGCTCTCTACGCCTCCGCAATAACAAATTCCTATTGAATTTCTATTGTGCCCTTTCGTATGGGCCCCTGATTTATCTATATCTCTTCCTTTTTTAATAGTTCCATCTAGTTCAATGTAGAAATGGTAGCCTATGTCTGTCCAACCCCTACCTTCTGTATGCCACTTTTTAATAGTTTCAACAGGTATGTGTTGTCCTTCTCTTGTAGCGGAGCAATGTACTATAATTTCATTTATACTTCTCATTTATTTTTCTTATGTATTAGTAACCATTTATGAATAGTATATCCTATAGTTAAAGCTAACAATAGTATTTCTAATGCAGGCTCTATCCAGTTTAAACTAGCTAAAGCAAAAGAAGATGCATTTAATAAATACAGCTTCAAGTCTTCTACGCCCATTATCTATTTGCGTTAAGTACTGGGTTTCCTTTATACGTACAATTATCTATTTCTAAAGTAGATTTTATTGTAGTATTTCTAGAAACCATTACTCTTTTACCTAATGGTTTTTGAGCTGGACTTATATTTACTCCAGCTGGCTTTTGATATTCTCCTATACTTGGCATAGTTAATTTTTTATTGTTTGTTAAATAATGATCCTTTAGTATTTATTTCAGGATCTGCTACTGACATAGGTCTAGTGTCACTAAAGTTTGGTCTTGCACTTCCAGTTCCATTAGTAGATGGATCTTGAACAGTGCTCGTCATAAATTCTTTAAAGTTTAATGGAGTGGCTGGAGCAAAGGGTGCTGGAGGAACAAGTGAAGGATCTTGATTAACATCTTGTGATTCTTCATCCATTGCGCCAACTAATGTATCTAGTTTTTCATTTATAGAATCAAGCTTATTGTCCTCATGTTCACCACTCATTTGAGCTCCAGTAGCTTTAGCAAGTCCTTTTATACCTCCGCCATATTCTTTTCTATTTACAAAACCTTTTGCAAGATTTTTAGCTAAGCCAAGCCCTCCCATGCCTAGCACTCCTATATTTAATGGACTACTCATAAGGCTGACCTTTTTTTGCTAATGATGACATTAAGTTTTCTCTACCTGCTTTTCTAACAGATTTATATTTAGCTGGAGTATTATCCTCCATAGACTTTAGCATTTTTATTGGCCCGCCGGCTCTATTTGGTTTTTCCATATCTAACATTTGGTTTGGTGATTCTTCTTCTTTATTGCTAGAGAATTTACTTTTAGAGCTAATATCATTTATCATTTTCTGTTTTTCTGCAAATGGTAAATTAGAGTCTAATATTTTAAATTTACTATATCGTTCTAAAGATTCTTCAGCTCTGTCACTTTTTATGCCCGCAGATTCTTCAGGATTTTTAAATCCTCCATCTAAGTTTTCAAACTGATTTCTTTTGTAAGTCTTTTTAGCTTTCTCTGCTTGTCTATCAAACCTAGCATCATCTCTCTTCTTTTGCTTGTATTTTTTTGTTTTGAACTTAGCTTCTTGTTTGGGATTCAAACCTAATGGTATGCCTTCGTCAGCTTGCTTTGCTAAACGGTTAACTTGATCACCTTTAGGTTCTGAACCAAATTCTTGATCACCTTCAGCCATAGGTACAATTATTCCTTGTTGCAGACCGCTAACACCTGTTTCTCTTTGAGTAACATTACCTTTTCCAACGCCTAAATTAGCGTCTACATTAGTTATGTTAAACGGTGATTTTAATTTAAAAGCCATATTATCTTGTTTTATCTTTATTAACGTAATCTATAGCTTTAGTAGTTACTTTAAAACTATATCTATTACTTTTTTCTAATTTACTTGTAGGCATGTCTTCTTCACCTAACATTACACGATACATCCTACTAATTAGCTGCTTGCACTTAAAGGATACTTTATATATATGATATTTTTGAGTGGTGCGGTTTCTTTTCCTCCACACTACGATCCACCCTTGTTTCAATAATCTGTTCCAGCGCCTGTTATCCCAGCTAAATGAGTACGTACCTTTT
>JAAEPD010000379.1 GCA_024222455.1 Aureispira sp. | reverse complement strand
GAAGTAATCAAAGCATATATAGAGAATCACAACGATTCTAAGCAAAGTGATAACTCGAATAATATTTCTTTAGAATAGTCAGGGGACTTATAGTCCTAATTTTTAACCTACCAGACTTCAGCTGGTAGTATTTCAGTTTAGTAATGAGATAGTAAATATCTAAATGATCACTTTTGAGCTGTAAGTTCTCATCATAAGCTCTACGAGGATTATCTAGAAAAATTTGATCTAATTCGTTGTAAAACAAATGTTTTTCATAATGATTTTTTGCATCTTTATAAGGATAATGATTTTGTAAAGTCTGATGTTGACATATAGCAGTCTGTAAAGCTTTAGGTTCACCTTGTTGACGTAGTGCTTGTATGGTATGAATTTTATGTCGAGAAGCTTGCTCTTGCTGTTGAGTATAAGTCAAAAATTTGTTGAGCAAATCCAACAACCTAGAGCTTAAGGTATAACATTGCTGAGGACTAGAAAGGGAGAGTTTTTTTATGATGGTATTTTGTTGCAACTCCTCTTGATCAAAATCTGGATAATAAGAACTTAGAAGTTCTAATAGGAGTTTGAGCTGCTCCTGTTTATTAAAAAAAGGAGAGCCAACATAATCTTTGAACTGTTTAAGCTGAGAAACAGATAAAAATTTTAAGCTTTTAACTAACTTACTTCTATTCATTTTTACAGTAATGTGTGCTTAAATATAATATTTTTTGCTGTTAAACAAATAGTTAAATGTCAAATTAAAAATAAAAATATATTAGAAATTGCCTTTTTTGTAATTTTTTATTGAAGGATGATGCTCTATGTTTGTATTATGAAATAATCTATCGACCTATTCTATTAATTATTAATCAGAAAAAACATGAAAAAGATCAATTCCCTTGCATCCATTCTTTTGATATTTTGCCTTTTTTCTGCCCAACGAAGCACAGCCACGCATTTAGATGGAGCAGATATATATTACGAATGCATAGGATTTGGTAAGTATGTAGTAACCTTAGAACTCTATACTGATTGCGCCACAGGTGTTAGTGTTATCCCTGTTAAGACTATTTCTTCGGGTTGCAACCAAATTGGGCCAATTTCTAATTTGACTTTACCTTTAGTCAGCAACACAGAAGTATCGCCAGTATGTGATGGAACTCCAACTCTTTGTACAGGAGGAGGATTGCCAGGTACTCGTTTATTGGTCTATCAAGATACTGTAGAGCTGACTGAATTTTGCAACAATTGGCGTTTTACCTTTTCGGAATGCTGTCGAAACGATGCGATTACAAATGTAGCCAATGTATCTAATGAAGATCAATATATTTACACAACAGTTAATAATACACAGTACTTTTGTAATTCTAGCCCCAAGTTTCTAAACTCAGCTACAGCTACGGCCAATGTAGGGCAGCCTTTTGTTTATGATCCTCATATTCATGATCCAGATGGAGATTCTTTAGCAATTAGTTGGATTCCTCCTCATGGATTTGGGATGACTTCTTTATTTTATTTTTATGGTGTTCCAGTGGCTTCTGTTACTCCTTTTGATTTAGATCCTCAGACTGGAATATTGAGTTATACACCTGGACAACCAGATGTATCTCTAATTACCTATCGTATCGATGAGTATAGAGATGGACAGCTGATTGGAACTTCTGTTAAGGATATAACTATTTATCACGTAAATGGGACAATAGGCAATATTGTACCTACCTATACCTTAGGAAATACAACAGGAGGGACTCTAGCTACAGATACTTTTACCGTATGTAGTGGGAATACCCTAACTTTTGATATAATTGTAACAGATACAAACACTACGGATAGTATTGATCTACTAGGACACTATATTACAGATGCTTTGCCAGGAGCTACCATCACATCTACAGGTACTAATTCTAAAACTTATACAATATCTTGGTATGCTTCGGATGCAGGTACATATAGAGTATTAGGTATTCTGAATGATGTGAATTGCCCCTTTATTCAAACAGGACAACTGGTAGACTTAACGGTCAATGTATTAGGCACTAATCCTGTATTATCACTTTCTGATCAATACCTATGTTCTACCTCTCCAATTACGATTAGTGCAGGCAATGGTTTTGGCAACTATAATTGGAGTACAGGAGAAACCACTTCTTCTATATCTGTGACAACAGAAGGAATCTATAGCTTAACTGTCTCTAGTAGTTGTGGCGTAGGAATGGCTAGTGTAGAAATATTTGATATCCCTGAATTTTCGGTAGGCAATGATACACTGATTAATCAAGGGGATAGTATTGCCTTAACAGCGATATTGGCAAATGGATTAGTAACCGATATCACTATACGCAAAGATACAGCTATGCTCATTGAAGCAGGAACTATGGTGGCAATGCCTCTATATGTTTCAGCTGTTTATCCTAGTATTTTAGAAGCAGGAGTGACAAGGCGAGCTTGTTTTGATATTACTGGCGCAAATATGTGGCAAGTCAATGCTTATTTAGTGCCACCCAATGGTGTCCTAATGCCTCTAACTACAGGAAATGGAGGTAACTCATCTAATATGCAGAATATTTGTTTTTCTCCTGATGCAACAGTTCCTATTACCAACTATGCAGGAGCTTCAATCCCAGCAGACTCTACTTATATACCAGAAGGTAGCTGGAGTTCTATATATGGTTCTAATACCAATGGAACATGGCATTTAGCTTTTCAACGGGCAGCTTTTACCAACCCAGCCCATGTTTTGAACTATTTCTCCCTTAATTTGGGTGGTTATGAATATGATTGGTCTCCAAGTGCAGGTTTGTCTTGTACAGATTGCAGTAACCCTATAGCATCGCCAGATACAGCAACTACCTATATTGTAACCATGACAGGTACTAATGGTTGTGTGAGTTATGACACCATTACTATAACTGTAGATTTGCCTGCAATAGACCTAGTAGCTTCTGATACGATGCTTTGTGCAAGTGCTACAGGAGCAGTTACTTTAGATGCAGGAGCAGGATATCCTAGTTACCTGTGGAGTACAGGTGAAACTACTCAGACTATTGCACCTATTACAGCTGCAACTTATAGTGTGACAGTAACCGGAACAACACAGGATAGTGTTGCTAGCGTTACTATTTATGAGAGTTATCCTATAATGACGAGCAACGATACTACAATTTATGCAGGTGACAGTGCTTCACTTGTTGTCAATATGATGGGAGGAATACAAGCTACTTGGTCACCAAGTTCGAGTTTATCTTGTTCTAATTGCATCAATCCAACGGCTAGCCCAAGTAGTACAACAACTTATACTGTAGATGTTAACCATCCAAATGGATGTGTAAGCCTTGATAGTGTATTGGTGACAGTTTTGCCAAGACCTAATGCACCTACAGATACTATAGAGTTTGTGATGGAAGAAGATTCTATCTTTGGTATGTGTGCAACATTACCAGGTTTTATGGGAACACCTACTTCTAATAATGTTATTTGTTGGTCTGCTGGTTTTGTTGGTATTCCAAGTTTTACAGGTACCAATGGTTGCTTTGATTATTATGCTTTAGCTCCTGCACAAGCTACAGACACGATTTGTATAGAAGTTTGTGATAACGCAGGCTTGTGTGATACTACAGTTTTTGTCATAACTATAGCATCTTGTGTTTGGGCTGGAGATACAGATACCAATCAGATCGCTAATAATTTTGATCTATTACCAATAGGTTTAGGAATGGGCGAAACAGGGGCCGTACGTCCTAATGCTGATCTTAACTTTGATTGTGAACCTAACTTAGATTGGGCTGGCTCAACTCCTGTTTCTAATGTAAATTATAAGCACAGTGATACTGATGGTGATGGAGTAGTAACCGTTTTAGATACCGTAGCTATTGTGCAGAATTGGGGACAGTTTTATGTGAGAGGGACTCAATCTGTAGGAGGTAGCCAAACACCCAAGCCGTTTTATGTAGATTATGAACAAACAGTACCTTCAGCAACTATACAGGTGCCTATTATATTAGGAGATACCCTAAATCCTGTAGATAGTGCTTATGGTGTAGCATTTACCATTAATTATGACCCTCAGTATGTGGATACCAATTCTGTTTCTGTTCATTTTGATAATTCTTGGTTTGGAACTATTAATAGTGATATGATCTCTATTTCTAAGGATTTCTACTATCAAGGGCATATCGATGTAGGTTTGACAAGAATCAACCATTTGCCTAGAGATGGATTTGGACAGCTTGGAATTATTCAGATGACAATCAAAGACGATATTCTCAAATCGAATGTACGCCATTTGAATATGCATATTAGTAATGTTCGGTTGATTACAGATCAAGAAGTCGAAATTCCAACCAATAATTTACCAACCTATGTACTGATTCTATTACCTACAGGTGTAGAAGACATAGATGCTACTACAGGGATTAAGATTTATCCAAATCCTGCTTATTCTACTGTTTATATGGAAAGTGAGGAAATTTTAGAGTCTGCTCAACTGTTTAGTACTACAGGTCAACTAGTCAGAGAATATAGTGTCTCTCAAGGTATAAATGAGCTGAATGTAGAGCAGTTGCCTACAGGAACATATATATTGAGTGTTCAAAATACAAAAGGTCGTTATCAGCAACGAATTACGATAATTAGATAAGAGTGAATATCAAAAAATAAGTGTTTGAATTGTTAAAAACAATTCAAAATTTAAGAGAGAATAAGGCTGCCTTTTGGGGAGCCTTATTTTTTATTTATATTAGAGGCATCCTAAATTTATGAAGAGAACAATAGCATAACCATGACTAAATTATTGAATGAGGTAATAGATCACTATCCTCAGTTGAAGTACACCTTGTTGGATGTACAGACCTTCGATCCTGAACACTTTGGATTTTCTAGTTTGGCTTATACCATGATGGAGACAGATAAAGCTAGGGTAGATGCTTTTGTAAAGGGGTTTAAGAAGTTTGATTTTTTTAAAGATAAAATAGTTTGTGAAGGTGGTATTGGTCGCTTGGCCTTGACCGAACACTATTTACCTTATGTCAAAAAAGCTTATTTGATAGAGAATAATCCTAATATCTTACCGCTAATTAAAGATAACATTGCTAGAAATGGATGGTCTCACAAAGTAGAGTTATTAGAAGAAAATGCATTGACAGTAAAGCTTCCAGAACCTGTTGACCATACCATAGGAGAGTTGATGAGTATCTATTGCGCAAATGAGATGCAGGTGCAAATCTTTAAAAATTTGCGTCAATTCCTAAAGCCAGGAGGAAAGTTGTTTCCTGAGCGAGTAGTTAACTTAGTTCAATTGGGCTATACCGAATTTGATGGAAAGTACAAGCATTTTCCTGTCTTAGGAACACGTTATTGGCCAACCTTGCTGAGTTCGCAAGAGGTAGTAAATATTACTAATTTATATACAGAAGAAGATTTAACTGTACGGTGTACTATACCTCTCAAAATACGATTGACAGGTAAGTTGAATTGTGTATTCCTTCACTCTTGGGTACAAGTGACAGAAGGTGCTAATTTTGCAGGTAGCGATAGCCTAATGCCTCCAACAGTTGTAGAACTAGAGGAAACCGTAGATGTTCAAGCAGGCACAACTGTCAATCTTGAGGTATATTATGAATATGGAACAAGTTTAGATTATGCTCGATTTAGGATAGTTTAGAGTTTACTTTTTAACAGCAGTAAGTACCTGTTCCAAAATCTGTTTAGCTTTAGTCAGGCTCTTAATATCATCACAAACCAACAGCAAGTATCGAGTGCTCTGTTTGAGGTAAAAACGATGATCGCTATGCGACTGAATATAGCCTAATATCTTTTTGAATTGCTCCGTCTCAAAGAAAGAAGATTGCTGGTCTCCAATAAAGTAACAACGTAAACGACGATTTTTGAGCATAATGCGCTCAAAGCCCAATTGGCGAGCAATCCATCGTATTCTTAGTGCTTCAAAAAGGCTGTGTACAGCCTTAGGAGCTGTTCCAAAGCGATCATTTAGGGCAGTTTCAAATTTTTGGATGCCCTCTTCATCTTCTATTTTATCTAGCTTCTGATATAGATTCAGACGCTCTTCAATACTTGATACATACTCATCTGGAATCATCAAATCTTCATCAGATTCTATATTAACCTCTTGTATGAATTGTTGCTGTTGCTCCAATTCTTCTTTAAACAAGTCTTTATAGTCTGTTTCTTTGAGTTCTTGGATAGCTTCCGCTAATATTTTTTGGTAAGTTTCGTAGCCCATATTCATTATAAAACCACTCTGTTCACCACCCAACATATTACCTGCACCACGAATATCTAAATCCTTCATAGCAATATGAAGTCCACTACCTAGATCAGAAAATTGTTCTATCGTTTGCAAACGCTTGCGAGCATCAGATGTAAGCGTATACATAGGAGGGCAAAGTAGATAACAAAAAGCTTTTCGGTTAGAACGACCAACTCGACCACGCAACTGGTGCAAATCACTCAATCCAAAGTGATGAGCATTGTTGATTATAATAGTATTGGCATTAGCAATATCTAACCCTGTTTCTATAATATTGGTACAAACCAAAACCTCATAATAACCTTTGATGAAATCCATTAGTGTGCGTTCCAAATCTTTGGCATCCATTTGTCCATGAGCCATAGCAATATCTGCATTAGGACAAAGCCCTTTGATCATGGCAGCTATATCAGTTAGATTCTGCACTCGATTGTGTAAGAAGAAAACTTGGCCACCTCTACCTATTTCAGATTCTATAGCTTCTTTTATAAATGCAGAGTCGAATACATGTGTTTCGGTATGGATTGGTTGACGATTGGGTGGAGCTGTATTTATCACAGATAAATCTCTTGCCGCCATCAACGAAAATTGTAAGGTACGAGGGATTGGAGTAGCCGTAAGTGTCAAAGTATCTACATTTACCTTGATATTTCGGAGTTTTTCTTTAGCGCCAACACCAAATTTTTGTTCCTCATCAATAACTAACAAACCCAAATCCTTGAATTTTACTTTCTTATTAAGAATTGCATGAGTTCCTATTAGTAAATCAATTTCACCAGCTGCTAACCTTTTGTAAATAGCTGTTTTTTCTTTAGCTGTTCTAAATCTATTGATGTAATCAACGGTTACTCCAAAATCCTTCAAACGAGTTCTAAAGGTTTGTGCATGCTGTAAGGCCAAAATAGTAGTTGGTACTAATACTGCAACCTGTCTGCCACTTACTATGGCTTTGAAAGCTGCCCGAACAGCTACCTCTGTTTTTCCGAAACCTACATCGCCACAAACCAATCGATCCATAGGATAAGGTTTGAGCATATCACTTTTTACATCCTCTGTTGCTTTGGCTTGATCAGGAGTGTCTTCATACAAAAAGGAGGCTTCTAGCTCGTTTTGCAAATAACCATCAGGCTCAAAAGCAATACCCTTAGTTGCCTTACGTTTAGCATAGAGTTTAATCAAGTCAAAAGCCAGTTCCTTGATCTTTTTCTTTGTCTTATTTTTAGTGTTTGTCCAAGCAGGGGAGCCCAATTTATGAATCTTGGGAGCAGTTCCTTCTTTTCCTACATATTTAGAAATTTTGTGTAAGGATTGTATACCTACATACAGAATATCTCTATCCTTATAAATAAGTTTTACTGTCTCTTGTATACGTCCTTTTATATCTACTTTCTCTAAGCCTGCGTAGCGTCCTATTCCGTGGTCAATATGTGTTACATAGTCTCCTGGACTTAGGTTTCCAAGTGTTTTTACCTTTATCGCAGCATTTCTATCAAAACCTTTGCGGTACTTAGATTTATGAAAACGTTCAAAAATTTGATGATCTGTATAACAGGCTATTTTCAGATCTAAATCAATGAATCCTTGGTGAATAGCTGTAGGAACAGGGTGCCAGTTAACAGAGACTTCTAAGTCTTCAAAAATACTGTAGAAACGCTCTATTTGCTTTGGGTTGTCTGCAAAGACAAGATTGGTTAGTTTTCGTTCACTATTTTCCTGCAAGTTGGCAATCAACAGTTCAAAATTCTTATTGAAACTTGGCTGAGGACTACTGTTGTACTGTATAGATAGTTTCGGGTTCAGTTGAGCTCTATTGTTGAGCTCTATAGCCGTTAAGTTTTTGATGGCATCAACTACCTCTCTTGGGTATAAAAATGCTTGCCCCTCTAGTAGCTCAAATTCTTCTGCACGTAGTTCCTTTTCTCTAGCTTCTACAGTAGTTTTATACTCTTGAGCTTTTTCAAAACAGACTTGAAGTTTGTCTAATAAAAATTGATAATCCTTGATCCAAACCAAACTATTATCAGGCAAAACTTCTAATAAAGAAACCTTTTGATCGGATTTGAACTGTGTATTAACATTAGGAATAATAGTAACAAAGGCAATCTTGCGTGTAGAAAGTTGAGTGCTTGGATTGAATGTACGAATGCTTTCTACTTCTGTATCAAACAACTCTACTCTATAAGGGTGTTCATTTCCGTAAGAATAAATGTCAATGATACCTCCTCGAATAGAAAACTGTCCTGGCTCATAAACAAACTCAACTTGCTTGAATCCATATTCTACCAATATCTCTACTAAAAAATCGACATCAAGTTCCTCGTTTACCTTAATCTCAACAGCTGTCTTTTTGAGGTGCCGTGGAGCAACTACCTTTTCAAATAAAGCTTCAGGATAGGTAACAATAATAGGCATGCGTGTACGACTTCTTACCAATTTACTAACCGTTTCGGTACGCTGCAATACATTGTTTCGATCTATTTTGTCAAAACCTGTTGGTCTTCTATACGAATCGGGAAAAAGCAAGGCTTCACGACCTTTTTTAGATAAGGCAGTAATGTCATTTTGCAGATAGGCTGCTGTTTCTTTATCTTCTACTATTATTATACTAGGTACAGCTAGTGATTGCTGAACGCTTTGTATAACGAATGATAATTGAGCACCTACTAACCCTTTTAGTTGTAGAGCACAAGGTTGATTTTCCTTAATATGGTTAACGATCTTTACTGTACGATCATTGGTACTGTAGAGAGCAAGTAGTTCTTGTAAGTTCATATAGCATGGTCCTTTCTAAGAAGAGAAACTTTATAATGCCTCAAAAATACAAATTTAAGTCATCAATCCCTAACCATGTTTTATCTCTAAACTAAATCAAGGGTTTCATCCTATCTTTCAATGGCAACTAGTGTGCACTTAATAACAAAGCTAAGTTTTTGAAACAAATTTAATTCCCCAACATGCTCTAAAATAAAAGTGTAAAAAGTGCTTTGTCATAAAAGGGATTCAAGGAGGAGACACTTACTGCCAAGTACTTACTTTTATGTAGTGTTCTTAACTCTTGTTGGAGAATTGGTTTCTCTAAAAGAGTTAATTTTTAAAAAGATTTATTTGTTTTCTTGAAAAAAAAAACTAATTTGTGACGACATATATGAGTGTTTTAGAGTGGAGTGATTTAGATTTTAAAAAATAAGTTAAAGGAGTGTAAGTTTTACTTATGCTAAGTAGGAATAAAAAGTTGCAAACAAAATGAGTCCTATTATATGACTAATGAAGTTTTACTAGCGTATGTATCTCTTTAAGTGTTTTAATTAGAATCGAGACATCTTATTAGTTAATTGTACTGTTGCTTTAGTAAGGGGCTAGTTTGGTGAATTAGGTTAGATGAAATAATATTAATAATTAAGAAGTTGTTTAAAAATGATAATGTAGACAAGCTAGCAGAAAAAAAAATGATGCAAAAGGTTTAACTTGTTGGTTCCTACACTAACAAAAAAACGAGCTGCAACATGTATGTAAAATTATCAAAAAAGTTCATAACAAATCATTTATTAATCCATTTAACACCAAGTCATTTAGGAAGAAATACTAAAGTGCCTTTGTGGAGGATTGTTAAAGCCATTATTTATCGCTTAAAAACAGGATGTCAATGGCGAGAAAATCAATAGGCATTAATCCTGATGGTTTGTTTATGAATGCCGATGCTGGGTTTGATAGTGAAGCTTTTAGAAGGACTTGTGAGTCAAATGGCAT
>JAAEPD010000378.1 GCA_024222455.1 Aureispira sp. | reverse complement strand
TGAATGTTTGGTGTCCAAGAACAGGAAATCGACACCGAAAAACTTCGATGCCGATTTACCGCCTTAGAAAAGCCATTCATTTTGCCCTTACATTTCTATTCTGCAAATGTGCTTTAGAAAATTCGGGATGACTTATGTTTTTATTTCTTTGGGGGTATTCACTTTAGTTCTCGACATATCTAGATAAATGAAGTGAACAAAACCCTTAATATTTGCAACTGAATCGTTATAGTTATGACCTATTTATGATAATATATCTATATATTTGTTGTAAACTATCCCAAATCTAATTCTAAATATCTTTATAATAAAGATATTTATACTGCCCCCAAGACTCACTTCAACTCATTTTTCATTGTTGAACCTAAATTAATCTTACTATGCACAAAATTGCATCTACCATTAGCAAGGTACTCTGCTTAATGGCACTTTTAGTCTCTACGGCTCAGGCTGGCGATCTTCCAGAATATGTAAAAGGAGAAGTTTTAGTCAGAGTTATGGATGGACACCAAATTGATTGGATTGTTAGAGATTTTTATACTCTAAACAAACTACCTACCCAACTACGTGTCAAGAAACAAGTATCTAGACATATGAATATTTGGTTACTGACTTTTGACCATGAAATGGTTAGTCACGAACAACTTTTAAGCGCAATGGTTGGACATGAGTCTATTCATACCGCTCAACTCAACTTACATATAGAATCTAGAGTAACAACGCCCAATGATCCATCCTATGGAACTCAATGGCAATATGAACAGGCCAACGATATCGACTTAGATATGGCAGATGCTTGGGATATTACAACAGGAGGAGTTACTGCCTTGGGTGATACTATTGTAGCTTGTGTTATTGACGAAGGTTTTAACATTAACCATCCTGACCTAAAAGATAATCTATGGAGAAACTATGGAGAGATCCCAAACAACAACATCGATGATGATGGAAATGGTTTTGTAGATGACTATAGAGGTTGGAGTGTAGCTAATAGCAACGATGATGTAACCAGTGGTGGTTATCATGGTACTCCAGTTGCTGGGGTTATTGGTGCTACAGGCAACAATGGTGTTGGTGTAGCAGGTATCAACTGGGACGCTAGAGTTATGGTTATAGAATATGGCAATATCAGCACATCTAATGTTGCAGATGTTTTAGAAAGTTATGATTATCCTCTATCTGCACGTAAACTTTATGATCAAACGAATGGTGCTAAAGGTGCTTTTGTAGTAGTGACTAATGCTTCTTGGGGTATCAATAATGGTCAACCTTCAGCAGCTCCTTTGTGGTGTCAAATGTATGACACCTTGGGGACCTATGGTATATTGAGTTGTGGTGCTACAGCTAATGCTAATTATGATATTGATGCAACTGGAGATTTGCCTACTGCATGTTCTAGTGACTACCTAATTGCTGTAACAAATGTAGACCAAACAGGGAACAAAGTAACTCAAGCAGGCTATGGACTTACAACTATTGACCTTGGTGCATTTGGAGAAGATACTTATACTCTTACTACTAGTGCTTATGGGCCTTTTGGAGGAACATCTGGTGCTACTCCTCATGTAGCGGGTGCAGTGGCTTTGATGTATTCGGCACCTTGTCCTCGTTTAGCTATGCTAGCCAAAACACAGCCTGCTCAAACAGCATTATTGATCAAACGTTTTATACTAAATAGTACTGTTGCCAATACTAGTTTAGCAGGAAAAACAGTGACAGGAGGACATCTTAACATCAAGAGTGCCTTAGATAGTGTGATGGCTATGAGTTGTAATCTTTCTGGTTGTGGAACACCTTTTGGAGTTGCGACAACGTCTGTGCAAGGCACAACGGCTGACCTTAATTGGTATGCGGTCGATTCTACTACACAATACTATGTACGTTATCGCACTGTTGGCTCCTCTACTTGGTCCAATACAACAACTACAGACACAACTGTTAATTTACTTGGACTTACAGCTTGTACCTCTTATGAGGTTGAAGTTGCTCCAAACTGTGACACTACAGAGTTGTCGAGCACCTTCACTTTCAAAACAGGAGACTGTTGTAATGCTCCGGCTATACTAACTCCTAGTAATATGACAACTACTAGTGTTCAATATTCTTGGGCTACAGATCCATTTGTAAGTTATTACACAGTAGAACATAAAGAATTATCTGCCTCTACTTGGACAACAACTACAGTAAGCACACCTTCTATAGCCTTATCCAATTTGGATACTTGTGGAGAATACGAAATTCGGATTATATCGTCTTGCCCTGTTAATGTAAATAATAAGTATTCGGATACAGATACCTTTAGGACAAGTGGGTGTGGTGCTTGTGTTGATGCAACTTATTGTTCTCTTAGTGGTTCAGATGCTTCTGACGAATGGATTTCTAATGTTCAGTTTAATACTATTAATAATGCATCAGGTTCTGATGGTGGTTATAGAGATTTTGGAGCTGATGGAATAAGCACAACTGTCTATCAAAATGGTTCTTATCCTATTTCCTTGACACTTGACTATAGTTTCCTTTATCCTCGTTGGATGTGGAGAGTTTGGATTGATTATGATCAAAATGGGACATTTGATGCTTCAGAGATTGCTTATACCTCTACTCATATCACAACCAATGTACCTCTAACTACAGGTAATATTTCAATACCAGGAGCTGCTGCACTAGGATTAACTCGTATGCGTGTGGCTATGAATTGGACTAATGGAGGTAATCCTTCTAGCGAATGTGGATCATTTGGTTATGGGGAAGTAGAAGATTATTGTGTATTCATAGATGCTGCTACCGGCATTGAAAATAGAACAGCAAAAGCAAATAGCTTGCAAGTCTACCCTATTCCATTCAACCAACAACTATATACCAACATTCAAGCTGTAGAAGCACAAGATGTTCAAGTTAAGTTGGTCAGTGTAGCTGGTCAAACTGTTCTCAACAAAGTGGTTAGTGTTCAGAATGGAAACAACCTTGTTTCTCTTGATGTAGCTCACATTGCTGCTGGTGTATATTTAGTACAGGTTCAGCTAGAAAATGGAAAAATGCTAACACATAAGGTGATTAAATAAAAATCATTAGAAATAATAATAAGATTTATGAAGGCTGCTCTTTTAGAGCAGCCTTTTTTATTTAAGCTCTATCAATCGCTCTAACAGCCACTCTCGTTCGGTCAAAGGTTGAGTTTTTTCTATTTCAGTTTTGAGTTGTTCAATAGCAAATTTAGAGGAGTTTAGCCCTATTAACTTCTTAACTATTCTAATAATATTTAGATAATTATTCTTGTGATAACTCATTATTCCTTTTCGCTGCAAAAAGATGGTAAAACTATGCAGTAGAGCATCTAATGCATCAAAACTAGCCTCTTCATAATATATATTTTCAGGAGCATCATTCGAGCATCTAAAGCCAGAAAAAGGTCGTCATATTCTACCTGCGTCAATAATCCTAAGCAGTTAGTATATTCTTGCTTAGTAAAATATAATTTGGCTGTTGCATAATGCTTATAATTCACTTGATTTATTGAAGGTAGATAGTTAACATATCGACTTATAAACATCTCTACCCAATCAAATTCACCTAACTTCAGGCCTAAAGCAACAATATTTTTATAGGTAAATTTACTTAGTGTATTATTATTCAGCAACAAAGTTGTTTCCAAACCTATTTTGTATAGATCAAAGGCCTCTTGTATATAAAACAAAGTGCCTGTATGAGAGCGTTTAATGGCATAATTGATGGCAATAAGTAAGATTCCTTGTTGCTCTTTTGTGGGCAACAGCTCTTTATATTGCTCCAAATGTTCTTTTAAAGCGATGTAATACTTCTCTTGCTCAGGTTTTGTCAAGGCTTGATAGGCATAATAATACAACTTAACAATTGGAGAAGCCTCTTCTTTTTCTGCTTGCTGAAGCACTGCCTCCAACATAGGGATATCATAACTTACCTTATACACATTGCTGTGTGTAGCTGCAATACAAGCATATTGCAAGGTGCTAATTACAAAAAAATCAGCTAAATGGTTAAATAACTTTGGTAGATTATTCTCTTTGGTTCGTTGGGTTGTACCTGCTAATTCAAAGCGCTCAACTTCGAGTTGATAAGCCTCTAGTTGATATTCGCTATTTCGATAAGATTGTTTTTGGAGGGCTTGATCTGCCTTTTGGAGAGTTTTGTGAGCCTGTTTGGCCAAATTTCGCTTTTTATAGGCTCTAACTCTATTTTTTTTGCGATCATTTTCATTCAAAACCGACTCTAAATTTTCGATAAATCCTCCTAATATTTCATAAGCATAAGATAGCAAATAGTTGAATTGATAGACATCATATTTCTGCTTGGGATAGATATATTTGAATGCCCTTTCTTTTTGGAGTGTTATACTAGACAATACTTTCCTTGAACCTATATAATCAAATAATATTACTACATCTTTACGCTTATTATATACAGGTGATTTCAACCACTTTTTCAGTAACCTTTTCTCTCCTAAATTAATGGTTCTATAGAGTTCTATTAATTTGCTTTTATACATAGAAGCTAATATACAAAAGTTGCTTTATTTTTTCGACAATGCTTGTTTTTTGTATTCGCATATCTATATAATAGGTTGTATTTTTAAGATCTAAACAACTCTAACCTTTTTATTAGAAAACTAAACGCTTTAGATTATGAAACACTTAACATGGACTTGGATAATCATAGCTTTGCTTTGGGGGCAAGGTGTACATGGGCAGGGCTGGACTAAAACATATTATGGTATTGAAAACTGGGGAGGAGTACAGCAGACTACTGACGGGGGATATATTGTGGCAGGAAAAGGATATGGGGGGTTATCTTTATTAAAAACAAGTAATAATGGTGATTCTTTATGGCATAAAGATACTTATTTAGGATATGATGAGGAAGTTTTTTATGATGTTAAACAGACCACTGATGGGGGATATATTGCAACAGGTAGATTAGATCAATATTCAAATAATAAGTTTTTTTCATGCCTCGTAAAAACAAATGCTACAGGGGATACTATTTGGACTAAATCTTATAAATTTGGTGGACTTGATAATTCGATGAATAGTGTAGAGCAAACTACTGATGGAGGATTTATTACAGCTGGTAGGATTTATGACCTTGCTGCTAATGGTGGAACTAATGGTTATATCATCAAAACAGATAGTAATGGGGATACTATTTGGACTAAATCTTACAATCGATCAGGGAGTTTTATAGATGTCTTCCTTGATATTGAACAGACTTCGGATGGGGGATATCTTGCAGCAGGAACTGCCTTTGATTCAACATCTTCCAAAACACATGTTATTAAACTTAACTCAACAGGACAATTACAGTGGGCGAAAAGCTATGATGCAGGCGATGGATATGGAGTTGGAATTATTCAAAGCACAAATGGAGACTATCTTTTTTATGGTCATAATGCTGCTATAAAAACTGATGTAAATGGTGACACCCTCTGGACTAGGACAATTAATCAACTAACACCTTCAGTACCTCCTAATTCAACTGCTTTTTTTCATAATAACCCCCCATTTACTGGAACAAATAATAAAGATTATATTACTGAAATACTACCAGCTGAAGTCTGGTAGGTTAAAAATTAGGACTATAAGTCCCCTGACTATTCTAAAGAAATATTATTCGAGTTATCACTTTGCTTAGAATCGTTGTGATTCTCTATATATGCTTTGATTACTTCA
>JAAEPD010000377.1 GCA_024222455.1 Aureispira sp. | reverse complement strand
TTTCAATTGACTGCTTATAGCTTAATTGCATTTTAAGCTCTAGCTCTTCTTTTGATTCAGGTATAACATCAATGCTAGGTGATTGATATAAATCTATACCTAAAGTTTGTTTTACAGTTTCAATGTAGTCTTTAGCTATCATATCCTCGTAAAGTTTAGAAGCGTAGTCTGTTCTTTTCTTCACTGACTGAGGATCTTGAGCATAAGCTTTAATGTCATAAGCTTTTTGAGATATACCGTTTACAACGATATCTACAAACTTAGATAAAATTGGTACTGGTTTCCAGTCTAAATTAAGATAAGACAAATCACCGTTAATAGATAATTCATCTTTATATTTTTGTATTGATTGCTCGCCTCGAGCGTATAATCTTAAGTTATGGAAATTATTCCAGTTAGTTAAATATCTATTACCATTAGTTCTACCTTGTCTAAACCACTCATACTCTATAGCTTGAGCAACTTGCTTTCCATATTCGATAGTGCCTTTTTCTTCGTTACTTACAACTTGACTAGGAAAAGAACTGTTGTTATTAGTGTAAACGTTCATTTAACTTATTATTTTTGATGTATATCCACTGTTGTCGTATCTTTTGATACCTATATCAACAGGTTCCGTTTTTCTTTTGTTTATAGGTGTATACCTATGTTTATTACAAGCCATTAGTGCTAAACCAGAGCTAATAGAAGCATCATGCGATGTTCTATTATTAATATTAAACTTAGCCCAATCTTCAAGCGTTCTTTGAAAGTACATATCACCGTAACCTGTTTCTTTTAATCCTACAAAGTTTTCTATGTAAGATTCTATAGCTGCGGCGTGTGCTTGCTTAATGTCTTCGCTAGAGTTTGGTATTCCACCTATCTCTCTTTCTGTTACAGATAGTTTATTTCTACTTCTATCTGGTCTATTCATTGCAAAACCTCTATAACCTCTTTTTTTAAAGTAATATAAAAGTCTTGGTTTATTATTTTCAGCAAGTATCGGCATGCCATAAAAAGCGCAAGCCATCAAAACATCTTCAAAAAATATCTCAGCAGTTTGTGGTCTTGCTATATATTCTAAGAAAAAAAGATTTGGCGGCGCGTCTTCCATTGAAAACTTTGTCAAGCTATGTAAAGATCCGTTAGAACCTCTTTTATCTACCGTACCTGAAATATCATAAGGGTCACATCCAAAAGCACCTATATGTTCATTGCCAGGGTAGAACCTACCGTTTTTACTGTATTTTTTATTCTGCAAATGCAAAGGTGGTATCCAAGATACTAAAAACCTACCATTTTTATTTGGAGCAAATACGACTCTACTGTCCTGCTCACCGTTCTCCCATTGAAAACTACCTTTTGTAACATTTATAGAGTTACGCATGTCTTCATTAAAATCTATTTGCTCGTATATCTTAGTTAGATTAAACAAAGATTGTTTTGTTTCATCTCTAAAAGCGTGCTTTTCTGTACGAGGAAACTGTCTGTAGAATTCATTAAGACCATCTTGATCTTGCTTTAAACCTTCTACTTCGTTCTCCCAGTATTCTATTACACCTATTTTTATCTTTTCACCTTGAGGTCCTTCAACCGGTTTATTTGGTGTGTCGAATACAGGTAACCCATAAGCGTCAATGTATCCCTCGTAGTTCCATTCCATAGGTATGAACAAAGAATATAATCCGCTGCGAGTCTGTCCATTGGCGTTTCTTTGGGTAACATCTGAGTCATCATAAAGTTTTTTAAAGTTTTTACCTCCTTTATCGTGCGCGTTTGATGTACTTCCCATCATGCATCTACCAATAATTCTACTACCTAATCTTAAACAGGTTTTTGTAACCCGCCAGTTATTTAATATATTATTAGGTCTTTCCCACTTACCACTTTCATCATGTACAAGTAGCTTTAATTTTTCCCCATCGTAAGAGTTATCACCCGTATTTTTCCAGTCTATTGTCGTGTCGAGCCCGTCAAGTTCTTGTAGCTTTTCGTTGGTTTCAAGCTTTTTTCTGGTATACTTGGTCGCGGGTACTCTATAGGCAAGTTCTGGTTTGGGCCTGTCCATACCGTCCTGTATTGGTTTGAA
>JAAEPD010000376.1 GCA_024222455.1 Aureispira sp. | reverse complement strand
GTCGAGTCCAGTATAAGCTCAGGGAGCGTTTTCTCATCATTGCCACTGGACTTCATAATCTAAGAGTTATTAATCCTTTTAGAAGGTATTCTAAACATTAAAATCTAAATCTTTATAAAAATTACTTACATAACCTTTATTTTTTCTGAGAATTTTAAAAAAATAAATATATGAAATAACAAACCTAAACTCAAACCAAATTTGCATAGTAAATGACGATCTCAATACTTTTTTATTTCTAAGGCTCTGTCAATAGCTCGTAGAAATATATAGGAGGAAGAATTCCAATAATTGAAAGATATCAAAAGTTAAATATCCTCCTAGTTATTGCCCAATAGCCTGATTCAAGACTATCCCGAAAGTAACAGCTACATTCAAGCAGGAAGTATTCCCCTTAGTGGGTAAATAAATACTTTGATCAATGAGTGGTAAAATATTTTCAGGTAAACCATCTCGTTCACTGCCAAAAATAATAAGATCATCTTCCTGAAACTCAAAGTCGCTTAGGAATTGAGCAGAGTCATCGACTAAGGTCGCTATTTTACGTCCTTTATAGTTTTGCAGAAAGGTGTTAGGATCTTCTATTTTATTGATCGTGACAAATTCTATAGCACCAGCAGTCCAAACTCTAGCCATATGTGCCATATCTGCCCTTGCTTTTTTACTGTGAGTAAGGGGGAGGAGCAGGTTGTTATCATCTACTATATAGACAGTATCTAAGCCATAAAATTCGGCAGTACGAATCATAGATGATAAATTGGGGCGATATTGAGGAGCATAAAAAAGAACATTGACTGGCATAGAAATTAATATTTTAGAGTGTTATATATAGAAGCTGTTGGAATGCAAATAGGCAGAGCTTATTTTGATCTCCATTTTAAGAACATGTTTTGATTTTTATTTTGCAGGCGAAAAAGTAAGATTTTAGCATGACCTAAGGCAATTTTAAGTTTAATAGCAGGGCTATTGGACGAAAAATTAACGAAAGTTGAGGGCCAAAGATCTTTTTTGTAGCCTAGATAGAAAAGCCCAAACAAGCTCTCAAACAATTTCATGGTTAGTTTTTATCTCTTAAGTTTGTAAAAGGTTTTTCAAAAAAGTTATACAATATTATCGCTAGGATAAGACTAAGAATCCAGAATGCTGTATAGAAGATTATAGCAGAAAAGAAACTTGTATTAAGGTATTGAAACTGTAGTAATAACCATATTATAATGGAGCAGTGTGTTAGGTAAATAGAATAGGAAACAATTGCAATGATCTTGATCCATTTTGTGAATTTTGAGGCTTTTCCTTTTTTGATAGAATAGGCAAATGGTAAACAAAGGGCAAAACCTAAAGATGTTAAATTGAAATAAAATGTTTTTGCAAAAAAGGAGCTAATGTGTGTACCGTTTTTTAGTATATCAGTATAGTATATAAAACAGGAACAAATTAACAAAATAATACCAATGCCAAGGAGTTCTTTTTTGAATTGATTTAGCCAATGTAAATAATAATAATTGATCCAAGCTATAAAAACGCCTGTAAGGATAGCATCAAATCTAAATATTACTATTTTTCTATAACCTTTGTCCCAATATGCATTAGGATCTGTAGTGTTTTGTATTCTCATTATAATTGAGAATGCAAGTATTGATAAAGTTATACTTAAGAATTTATTTTTTTGTGAGATATATTTATTGGAAATACTGTTAATAAGAAAAAGTAGCAATGGGAATATAATATAGAACCACTCTTCTACTGACAGACTCCACGCTTCCCCAAAAAAGGAGGAATGTTCTGATGTAAAGTTTTGTAAAAAGAAAAAATATTGAGGGTAATCTTTAGGCAATTCAATAAAATGAGGAAAGAATACTACTAATATAGTATTAACTAAAAGAATTAAAAAATAACTAGGTAGAGTTCTATACCATCTACGTTTCCAGAAAGTGAGGAGTTTTTTTTTGTTGAATTTTGTATTGTTAGTGTCATAGGTTTTAAGCAAAATCCCACCAATCAGAAAACCACTTAGGACAAAAAATAACTCGACTCCCCAGTAACCTCCTAATCGCATAAAATTAGTAGATCTAAAAATAGGGCTTAAAAAAAGCTGACTATGTTCGATCAGAACCATAGTAATTGCTAAGGCTCTTAATAAATCAAGTCCCCAGATTCTATCTTTATTTAATTCTTGTTGTAGGAGTTTAAACATAAAGCAAAGATAGTAAAATAAGAAATGACTAAAGTCACTATAAGCTATAGAGCTTTATCATTATTTACTCCTCTATTTCTTCTCATATTTGTGTCAGAACAAAGGGATACTTCTTCAGTGGAGTTTTTGTTCAAATGGAGATACTATTATTAATTAAATTTTTAATTAGAGAAACGATGAAGAATATTGTAGAAATTAACCCAGGTGAGATCATGATCAAATTCAATGAGCCTAGAGCAGGTAAATTGACATTTAAAGATTTAGGATTGGAGAACGATGAGATGTTTATTGAAAGTGGGTTTTTGAGACTAGTTTTTGATCTTGAAGGTATTGGTGAGCATGATTACTATAGTGTACCTACTGTAGAGATTGCCTACAAAGAAAATATGGCTGAAACTCGTTGGGTATGTGAGTTTAATGATGAGGAAATTTTAGATAAAACAGATCATCATGGTCATTCTACTGTGATCTTACTTTCTAAAAAGAAAATAGAAGCATTAGAGCATCGTCACGAAAATAAATTGGTTATACATGCTGAGTTCCCAGAAAAAGCACATTTGCTAGCTGAGAAATCTTATATCAATTTATTCAAATAAGCAAGTAGTAGTTTTAAATATAGTGAATAAGCTAAGCCCTGATTTATTTATAAATCAGGGCTTTTTTATGTTTAGCATTTACCAGTTGATAGTTAGCTTAGTGTGGTACATTTTTCATAATTCCAAAAATGTGTAATAATGAAGGGAATAAAGCATCCATACTCTCACTTGCTCCTTTAGTAGAGCCTGGTAGAGCCAAAACTAAGGAATCTCCAATGGTTCCTGCAACACTTCTCGAAAGCATAGAATAAGGCGTGCGATCTTGTCCATAGCTTCTGGCAGCTTCTGCTATACCAGGTATTTCTCTCTCTAATAGAGGAAGTATAGCTTCTGGAGTAACATCTCTAGGTGAAAGTCCTGTTCCTCCTGTGAAGATTATGAGATCAGCACCTTGAGTTTGAGAAGCCTTTACTTTGGCTTGTATTTGATCAACTTCATCAGGAATGATACTATACTCCAGAATTTTTACAGCACTTTGCTCTAGTTTTTCAATAATAGCTTTGCCTGCTCTATCCTCCTTTTTACCAGCAGAGATAGAGTCTGAACAAACCACAACTGCAGCGGTCAAACCTTTAGGCAATCTAGATCTAAAATCAGACTTACCACCACGTTTTTTTACCAGTTTAATATTGTTGATTTCAATTCCTTTGTCAATAGGTTTTAGCATATCATACATCGTCATAGCAACCACAGAAGCTCCATGCATAGCTTCTACTTCTACGCCTGTTTTATAGATTGTTCTTACATCTATAGTAATGATGATTTCCATATCCAAAATATCATAACTAACACTTGTATATTCTATAGGTAAAGGATGACAATCAGGAATCATGTCTGAAGTTTTCTTGACTCCAAACAAACCAGCGACTCTAGCAGCTTCTAATACATCTCCTTTTGGCACAGTACCATTTTTGATTGCTTCTATTGTTTCGGGTTTGCTTACTGTTACTGTAGCTTGAGCGATTGCAGTACGCAGTGTGCTATGTTTATGAGTTATATCTACCATAATTGTTATAAATTAATGATTACGGTTCTTTGACAAATTTTGTATAACTAGCTTTTTGTATGATTCTCTTTGAGGAATTGATTAACTGAGGAAATGAGTATAGCCTGCTTTGCAGGCTTATATAGTATTTCTTCCTCAATTTTTCAATATCCTCAACTTCCTCAAAAAAACGCTAGATAGAATTGACCACAAAAATTGTCTAATTACCATGATTACTTAAGAGTTTACCTTCCATTGATGAGACTCATCTTCAAAAATTTCTTTACCAAAAACAGGTAAATGAGCCTTAATTTCTTCTACTATATGACGAGATGCTTTGTAGGATACATCACGATGTTTGGATGATACAAATACAAATAAGCAAATTTCGCCAGCCCCTACCAGTCCTAAACTATGGTGGATATGCATACAAGTAATATCAAATTTTTCAAAGGTACTTTCCCTTATCTCATGACATTTCTTTTCAGCCATTTCTTCATAAGCTGTATAATCAATAGCTTTGACTGATCGCCCATCAATATTGTCTGCTCGAACTTGTCCCAAAAATATATTATGAGCCCCAATGTCTGTTTTAGTTTGGTGTTTGGCTATAGCTTGCCCTATAAATGCAGCAGGAATAGGCCCTTGTTGAAATACTTTTTTAGGTTTTCTTAGTTTATTCATAATAGCTATTCAGATTAATAGTTTGTTAGAAGGACTTCACAAACTAATGTTCAGATAATAAAGGTTATGTAAGTAAATTTTGTATAGAGATAAAGCCGTAATTTTTTGATTAGACAAGGTAGATGTTCTGCCTAATAGCCTTAGCTATTAAGGTAGGTTGTCTAACGAAGGGCTAAATAAAAAAGAACAATTTAT
>JAAEPD010000375.1 GCA_024222455.1 Aureispira sp. | reverse complement strand
TGAAGTAATCAAAGCATATATAGAGAATCACAACGATTCTAAGCAAAGTGATAACTCGAATAATATTTCTTTAGAATAGTCAGGGGACTTATAGTCCTAATTTTTAACCTACCAGACTTCAGCTGGTAGTATTTCAGTTATGGTTTTTTCAACATTTTCATAGACTGTCTATATATGGATATAATCTTGGACCAACCTAATACTGCACAAGCTGCTGCCACACCACCTAAGGTAGCGCCAGCTATACCCAAAACAAAGACGTCAGAACCAGATATATATAAGTTTTTGATAGCTGTTTTGGGTTTTAGACAATCAAGTTTATAGCGTTCAGGAGTTACTGGAATTCCATACATCATACCACCCGCACGGCTCGTAAAGGTTTCTATGGAAAGTGGTGTAGATAACTCTGCATATTCTACCAAATCCGAAAAACCAGGAATTTGTTCATCCATAAAAGCCAACATCCGTTTGGTAATAGATGCCTTTAGTTCTTCATATGTTTCTCCACGTTCTTGCCAGTTTTTATCTTTCCATTCTTTGAAGAATTTATAATTGGAGAAGGAAATTAGTTCTCCAGTGTGTTGTGTATTAGAAGGATCTTTGATAGAAGGGAATGATGCAAAGCAGAAGGATAACTCATCTTGAAGTGGATTGAAATTCTTAGCCATTTGATTGTGATCATAGCTCTTGAAGATCCACATGTTACCGCCTTTGATCTCTTTTAGTTTGCGAGGATCATCCTTAAACCCTAAGTATAGCGTAATAGCACTAGCTCCACTTAAATGTATATCTTTTTCTAGCTCTGGATACATTGGGTTTTTGAGCAACTTTCGGAAAGTACCATGTGCTCCTACATTGGATATAATTATGGGTGCTTTGAAGGTGATTTGTTCTGTTTTTCGACCTTTTTTGATCTCACAACTACAACCTACTGCTGTACCATTTTCCACTAATATTTCTTTCACTTCACAATTGACTATACACTTGCCTCCAGCACGTTCTATGACTGGTATAATACTTTCAGCAATGCTTTTAGAGCCTCCTTTAGGGTAGAAACCACCTTTTAGAAAGTGTGAAACTACCAAAGCATGAGCAAACAAGCAGCTGCTTTCTGGTGCTTCGCCATAATCTCCCCATTGAGAAACCAATATAGCCTTGAGTTCATCGTTTTTAAATCTTGTATCTAAATACTCTTGAGTCGTTTGCATAGCAAGCCCTCGTTTGCTGTTGTTCAGCATTTTTAGTATTCCAGAAATAGGGCCTGGCATGAAGGTGCGCATAAATTTTTTAACACCCCAATTGGAAAGATCTAACATGTCTTCAAAATACTGTTTGATAGCTTCTTTCTCTTCTGGAAAACGGTCTTGGAGCATTTGGTTGAAAGCACGACCACTGTTAGGAACTTCTATACGGTGATCTGGGTACATAAAAATATCATAAGGTTCTTCCATTTTTACCCAATCAACCTTATCGTCGGTAATATAACGCATTATGCCTGGGAAAAAATCATAATCATCCATTTGACCAACATAGTGCAGGCCTACATCCCAACTATATTTTCGTTTGCGTTCAAACTCGTGAGTGAGGCCACCAATAGTCCAATGTTTTTCCAGGACTAAAACCTTCTTGTTTTTAAGTTTTGCCAATATAGATGCAGTGGTGAGACCACCAATTCCAGAGCCAATAACAATGGCATCGTACTGTTGTTCCATAAGGGTATAATGGGTTTAAGTGTTAATGATGAATGAAGTATAGGGAGTCTAAGGCAAACACATCTAAAATCATTTTCAATAATTTTAGAGCCAACGCTCCAAAATGTTAAAGGTTGAATGGAAAAGAAGAAGTTTAGTTAGCTGTATTTGAGTTTTGAGAATGAAGTTTAGATACATTCTTTTGCTAAATAAGAGCTAAGGCTACCCCCAAAACATTCAACATTCAAACAATAAAAATTATAATAAATGACTATACAGTATTGATGCAGAAAATTTTAAACACCACTATTGAAAAACTAAAAAAGATTGAACAACTGTTTATTATTTAAATAATTAGTTATCTTTTTACCAAAGAAAAGGAAATACAGCTTTTCTCTGAGATGGATAATTTTCAAATTTTTTGAGATACCATTGATGGTGTGCTAAGGCACGAGGCACCAAATTGGCAAAAGTCCATAAGGCAAAAGAAAGTGCAGGTAGACTAAAGATCATTAGAGCAAATCCAAACCATTCGATTACTTCACCAAATAGATTGGGGCAAGAAATGTATCTAAAAAAGCCTCCATGAGGTATTTTATAGCCTGTTTCTCCTGGTTTTCGGAGATTGAGTAGAATATTATCAGATTGCCAATTGATGACCATTCCTATTATAAACAAGGATAAACCTATTATGAAACGAGGATCGCTCAACCACGTTTGGTCATGTGTAGCCAAATAGCCTAAAAAGTAGCCATTGATGCCTCCATTCATTAGATTAAAAAATATGGCTGAACCCATTATCATAACAGGCATACGCTTCTTAACATCCCTTTGGCGTAGAGGGTAGATAAAGCTACGGTTGATATAGTGAACCATCCATAAACCCCAAAAAATCCAGACAGGAGTAGTTGGTGTAGTGGTGCTCGAAAATAAAAAAATGGAAAGTACAAGAGGAGAGGGGATTTCCATTAAGCACCAAGCTAACCGAGCATTGATGGTCGGTCCCCAGCTATCTGAGGTATGTCGACCAAAAGGAGCTGTAACCCAAAATAAGCTAACAAAGGTGCCTAGAGCTAGGGCTATCCAAACATAGACTAAAATATCAAAATAAGACATAGTTATTCTTTTTCAGTTGTAGTATCATTTTTTTCCACTCCCCAATTAGGCATAGGAGGTATTATATTCCCAAAATCTACTTTAGGAGATCTTTTTATGTTTAAAAAAAGAGTTGGAGGGGATTTATATAATATTTCTACTGAGGGGGGGAATTGTTTTAGCAAATAGGCTAAAAAATCTTGTTTATTGGAGCCATAAAGTTCTAGTGTAGGATATTGATGGCGGGAAGATTTATAGTAGTTTTCTTTCACTTCTTCTATAGGAACCATGCACTGTAAACAAAGCACAAAAGGAGGAGGACTAACTGCTGTAGCAACATATTCTTTTTTATAAATTTTGGGGATATATTTTAGTTTATTTTGGATATGGTCAATATCATAATCAAATATGAGTTCTAAACACTCTTGATAGGTCTGATAAGGTCTATTGGTCTCTGAATCTGTATGTTCTGTATGCTTAAAATAGTAATAGGCTTTTTGAATATTGGCATAAGAAACACTTAATTCTTTATCTATAATTAAAAGGCTATTGGTAGCTTGTAGGTGTTTATTTCCTAATATAGGTTCTATATTGAGCTTTATTTCACTATAAAAAGGGATATAATTCCCTTGTAGGATTACTATAATAGGCATTCCTAAGATGAACATAACTAATAAGCCTATACCTGCAGCCCAACCTTCGCTTTGAGTTAGTTGTAAAACAGGGTAAAAGCCTACCCCAAAAAATAAAGTAAGAAAAAAGAGTATTATGCCTAAAAATAGAAAAAAGCGTAATATTTTTTTTAGACCCCAAACGTTTAACCAACCTGCTGAAACTTCCATTAATAAGTTTGTTTTACAAAATTAATACGCAAAAGTAGTCCTTTTTTTTGCATAGCTGCCCAATAATGTGTTTTTTGTATAGCCAATCACCCCCAAACCTAGATAAATACTTCCTTAGTAGACTACTTACAAATACTATTTATGAGAGCTTTTCAACTATTATGTTTTTTATTGTTATTGATACCATGTAGTGTATGGTCCCAAGGTGGTTTGCCACAAAATGCAGGTGCTAGAGGTGCAGCAATGGGAAATGCAAGTGCTACTTTTACAGATATTAATAGTGCATTTTCAAACCAAGCAGGACTTGGATTCTTGGAGCATATGAGTTTTACAGCCTATGGCGAACGTCGATTTTTGGCTGATGGACTCAACTCTTTCTTATTTGCAGGAGCTTATCCTCACAAGAAATTTGGAACTTTTGGGCTCTCTGTCAATTATTTTGGTTTTCAAGGGTACAATGAGCAAAAAGTAGGATTGGCTTATGCTCGTAAGTTGTTCAAAAGAATGTCATTGGGTGTTCAAGTAGATTACTTAGGAACTCGGATTGCTGAATACGGCTCAGCTCATGCCGTTACTTTTGAGTTAGGAGTATTGGTTAAGATAACAGACCAATTCAGTTTAGGAGCACATACTTATAGTCCTATTCGTATCAAACTGCCCAACCAAGATTTTATTCCTGGAAATATAAAAATAGGAGCTGCTTATCAGCCTGGAGAGAGTGTAGTGCTCACTGCTGAACTAGAAAAAGGGTTAGATAATCACCCTTTTATAGGTCGTTTTGGTGTTGAGTATTGGCCTGTTCATGCTTTTGCTATCCGAGCTGGAGTCTCTACTGATCCTGTGTTGGCTAGTTTTGGAATGGGAGTTCGTTTCAAAGGTTTGTATATAGATGTGGCTGCCAATTATCATATGGTTTTAGGATTTACGCCTACTATGTCTTTAAGTTATGTGGTGGGGGAGAAATCGAAGGCTGAACCTAAGGATTAATTGAATTTTTGAAGATTTGAAAATGTGCTGCTATGCAATTTTATAAATATATATTAGTTGTTTTACTGAGTCTTATGGGGGCAGGGTTTGTCTATGCTCAAGTAGATGAAAATACTGATGACCAACAAGTTATCGAGAGTTTATTGGAAGGTTCAGATGAGGACAACTTAGATTTAGGGACTGAGTTTGAATACCTAGATGCCTATCAGACAAATCCTCTTGACCTAAATAATGCAACAAAAGAGCAGTTAACCGATTTTGGACTGTTGTCTGCTATTCAGATACAGGGGCTCCTCCTGTACAGAGAGAAATTTGGGCAGATTTATTCATTGTATGAGCTGCAAGGAGTACCAACTTTTGATGGGAAAACTATCAAAAAAATCTTACCCTATGTAGCTGTTTCGCAAGCTAAAGAAAAAGAAAAAATGAATTTCAAGAGAATGTTTACAAGAGGTAGACATGAAGTTTATTTACGTTATATTCGAATCTTAGAAAAACAAAAAGGCTATATTCCTAATGAGCCAGGAGATAGTAGCCAGCGTTATTTGGGTAGCCCAGATAAGTTTTATGCTCGTTATCGTATGAAGTATAAAGATCGTATGAGCTTGGGGCTGACAATGGAAAAAGATCCAGGCGAAGAATTTTTTAAAGGCTCAAACAAGCAAGGGTTTGACTTTTATTCAGGACACTTTTATCTCAAAAATTTACATAAGAATGTCCATAGCGTAGTTTTAGGTGATTTCAATGCCTTTTTTGGACAGGGGTTAACTATGTGGGGCGGTTTTGGAATGCGCAAAACAAATCAGGTGCTTAACATTAAGCGAAATTCTACAACAATTAGACCTTATACCTCTGTTGGTGAAGCCTTGTTTATGAGAGGTGGTGCGGCTTCTTTTCGTTTCTTAAAAGAAAACAATTTAGAGGTAACTGTTTTGGGGTCATATAGACAACGTGATGGTTCTATTGTGGAAGGTGTTGATAGTATTGAGACAATAGAAGAGGCAATAGATTTCTTGAACAACTATGCTACTTTATATGGTTATAGAGATGCTTCTACCTTAGATGAATCTGGTTATCATAGAACCGAACGGGAATTAAATTACGAAAGTAAATTTAACTTAGTCACTACTGGTGCTCGGGTGCGATATTCAGGCTCTAACTGGCATGTAGCTGCTAATGTTGTACACAATTATTTTACAAGACCATTGTTTAGAAGTAATCCCAGACTCTATCAGAAGTATGACTTTGCAGGCAACAGTTTATTAAATGTAAGTTTAGATTATTCATATAACTACAAAAACTTACAGTTTTTTGGAGAAACTGCAGTTGATGATAAAGGTGGTGTCGCAACTGTGAATGGGATTTTGGCTTCCCTAGATCCTAGGATAAATATTGCAGTATTGCATAGATATTATTCTTATAAATATCGCCATTTGAATGGTAATGCCTTTGGTGAAAGTTCTAGAACTAACAATGAATCAGGCTTGTATATAGGAGTACAAAGCAATTTAGGTGCAGGTTTTAAATTGAGTGGATATTTTGACTTGTTTCAATCACCTTGGTTGCAATATCAGGTAGATGCGCCTGCTAGAGGCTACGAATATTTACTGAATTTGGATTATAGCATGAACTATTATTCAAGTATGTATTTGCAATATAGATTTGAAGAAAAAGGGAGAAACCTTTCGGGCAATGAGACCAAAATAGATTATCTTATTCCTAATAAACGCCACAACTTACGTTATCATTTTAGCTATAAGGCTAGTCGAGAGTGGAGTTTCCGTAGTCGTGTAGAGTTTTCTTGGTTCAAAGATAATATTGCAGAGCGAGGCTTTGTGCTTTATCAAGATGTTATATATAAACCGAAATTTATACCTCTTTCATTCCAAACTCGTTTAGCATTCTTTGATACACAAGGATGGGATTCTCGTATATATGCTTATGAAAATGATATGTTAAACCTATTTACAGTGCCTGCTTATTATGGACGTGGTTTGCGCTATTATTTCAACCTAAGTTATAAAATTAATAAAATGTTCACGTTGTGGTTGCGTTTCTCTCAAACTTACTTTACAGATAGAGATGTTATTAGCTCTGGTTTAAATCAGATAGATGGGCCTGTCCGCTCTGAAATTAAGGCACAATTTCGCATGAAGTTTTAGAGTATGATAAAAAAAGGTTGCCTCAATAAAGAGACAACCTTAACACCTTTCTAATAACCTACATTAAAAAAACTAACCCTATCGTTGAACTTGTATAAGTTTACTATTTGTTCCTGTTGCTGTTACTATATTTAGACTGTATATCCCATTTGGAATTTGTAAATCTAAAGTATGATTGTGTGTACCAGCATTTAGAGTACCTAAAGCTTGTGTTTGAACATTCTTTCCAGTAATATCTACTACTTCTAACAATACCTCAGCATCATCAGCTAATTCTAGTTGTACATTTAGTACATCTGTTGTTGGATTAGGATATAGTTTTACAGTAGAAACTGTGTTATCCTGTATGTTTTCAACATTAGTAGTTGCAGCCACAGGCAACTCTACTAAACCACCTCCGCTTGCTAAGGCTACCCAAAGCCCAAAAGCAGGACCATTATTATTAGTAGCAGGGTTTAGAAAGCCAGAAGCTACAACAGTGATTGCAGATCCACCCAAGCTTAATCCATTTAATGGTGCTGTATAAGATTGTACTACAGTATTACCTGTAGCATCAGTGATTCTGATTACATAGTCCAAGACACTTAGCGATAAATATCCAGCAAAATCACCATAAGCAGCATCATTGACCAAAACAGTAGTTGTATCTTGAGCTCTTACATCTACAATTGGAGCATCTGTAGCACCGTGGTGTACTAAAATATCTACTTCATTCGCATTATTGGCAGTTTCTCTAGCCATATCATAAATCTTAAGGTCAAAAGGTTCAGCAGGAGAATATCCAGTGGTAGAAACTAAACCATCAGCAACAACTACATAAGTTTTGTCTGCAGCTAGGTTCACTGCAAATCTAGCTACAGCACCTACAGTGTCTACACTATTAGGTAATGCAACAGAGACAGTACGATTGCCAGGAAGCCCATCAATAAAAGCAGTAGCATGACGGAAATTAAGATTATCAGCAACTTTAATATCATCTAAATAAATATCTACACTATCCGCACCTGCACCTGCACTATTATGAATAATTTGCACTCTAGGAGGACTAGTTACAGCAGGCAGCATAACCATAGGACCACCATTAGCTGTAGCTACATAAATACCAAATGCAGGACCATTGTTATTAGCAGAAGGGTTCAAGAATCCAGAAGCAACTGCTGTAATAGCATTTCCTGAAAGACCCAAAGTGTTCAATGGAGCTAAATAAGATTGTACAGTTGTATTACCCGTTGCATCAGTCAATCTAATAATATAGTCTTGATCTCCAAGGCCTAGATACCCCGCAAAGTCACTATAGGCAGCATCGTTGACCAAAATAGTGTTGCCATCTTGAGTACGGATATCTACAGTTGGAGCATCTGTAGCACCATGGTGGACCAAAAGATCAATTTCATTAGGATTATTGGCAGTTTCTCTAGCCATATTATAAATCTTAAGGTCAAAAGGTTCAGCAGGAGAATATCCAGTGGTAGAAACTAAACCATCAGCAACAACTACATACGTTTTGTCTGCAGCTAGGTTGACCGCAAATCTAGCTACAGCACCTACAGTGTCTACACTGTTAGGTAATGCAACCGAGACGGTACGATTACCAGGCAGCCCATCAATAAAAGTAGTAGCATGACGGAAATTAAGATTATCAGCAACTTTAATATCATCTAAATAGATATCTACACTATCTGCACCCGCACCTGCACTATTGTGAATAATTTGTACTCTAGGAGGACTAGTTACAGTAGGCAGCATAACCATAGGCCCACCATTAGCTGTAGCTACATAAATACCAAACGCAGGACCATTGTTATTAGCAGAAGGGGTCAAGAATCCAGAAGCAACTGCTGTAATAGCATTTCCTGAAAGACCCAAAGTGTTCAATGGAGCTAAATAAGATTGTACAGTTGTATTACCCGTTGCATCAGTCAATCTAATAATATAGTCTTGATCTCCAAGACCTAGGTATCCAGCAAAATCTCCATAAGCAGCATCGTTGACCAAAACGGTGTTGCCATCTTGAGTGCGAATATCTACAGTTGGAGCATCTGTAGCACCATGGTGAACTAAAAGATCAATTTCATTAGAATTATTTGCAGTTTCACGACCTAAATTGTATATTTTCAAATCAAATGGTGTAGCAGGAGAATATCCAGTAGTGTTTACTAGACCATCAGCAACTACTACATAAGTAGTATTCATCATTAAGGAAACAGGAAACTGAGCTACAGCACTAACTGTATCTGTACTAGAGGAATCACAAATAGAAATTATATGATTTCCTGATGCACCTGTTAGGAATTCTGAGGCATGACGAAATTGTAAATTATCAGCGATTTTAGTACCATCAAACCAAATATCTACATGAGTAGCTAAAGGATCTGGAGAATTATGAATAACTTGTATTCGTGGCGATTGTGCTGCCAATGTAGTTCCAAAAAAAATGAACATTACTAGTAAAGGGAATAACCTTTTCATACGACATAGAGAGTTTTTGTTATCAATATTATTTTCACACACAGAAGATAACATTGACTCTCTTTCTTTGTTTAGGATTTTACTTTGATTGAGTTGAAAAAGTTAAACAAAACAATGTCTGTACATTTATTGTTTTTGTTAATGTATTGGAATTTAGTGTATTATGTTTTTGCGTGATAGTTGTATCTTATGATGTCATTGATTAATTCTATAGAAAAATGCTTGTTTTAATAGTAGAATAGGTTAAATATTGGACACTTAAATAAGCTAATTGAACTTTTACAGGAAGCTATTTTTTCAATTCTTGATCAGATTTTTTAGGATCCAATCTATTTAGGCCAATAGAGCTATGTCCCAAATACTTCATTAACATTTCATGAAAATCTTCTTTTTTGAATGGTTTAGAAAGGTAGTCATTCATTCCAATTTCAAAGCATTTTTGTTTTTCTCGTTGGAGTGCATGTGCTGTAATTGCTACAATAGGAATAGTTGGGTTAACTTCTCTGATCTTAATAGTTGCCTCTATACCATCCATTACAGGCATTTGAATATCCATTAGGATTAAGTCATATTGTTGTGTATTTGTCAGGCCAATAGCTTCTTGACCATTAACTGCAAAGTCATAAGTGCAGTTATAATGTTTTAGGCGAACAGCCACCAATTTTCTATTGAGGACATTATCATCTACAACTAGTATTTTAGGTTGGTTTATTATTGCCACAGATGTTGACTCTAACAAAGGGTTCTCTCCCATAATAGGTGCTTTACCAATTTGAAGAGGGATACTAAAAAAGAAAGTAGACCCTTTCCCTAATTCACTTCGCACAGAAAGCTCTCCTCCCATAAGACTAACCAATTTCTGTGAAATGCTAAGCCCTAATCCAGTTCCTCCATACATTCTAGTTGTATAATCCTCAGCTTGTGTGAAGTTTTCGAATATATATTTTAGTTTTTCGGGAGGGATGCCTATTCCAGTATCAATTACTTCAAACAATAGTTCCTCTTTGTCTTCCACCTTGTTGATCTGAAGTTTGACAGACCCTTTTTTTGTAAATTTAATAGCATTGCTTAATAGATTAATAAGCACTTGTGCTATCCGATTGGGCGAACTATAGATGTATTGCGGAATCGAATTATTTATTTGAACTATAAAGTCCAGTTTCTTTTGCTCTGCATTGGCCTTGAATAGAGTGCTTACCGTTTGAATGTTTTGGGAAAAATCAAAATCAAATTTCTCTAATTCAAATTTCCCTGATTCTATTTTAGAGAGGTCTAAGATATCATTAATAACCACCAATAAATTTTCGGCAGAGCTATAAATTGCTTTGCTATAATCATTTTGAACTGGAGCTAAATTGGTTTGCAACAAAAGTTCAGAAAAACCTAGAATAGCATTCATGGGAGTACGAATCTCATGGCTCATATTCGCCAAAAAATCTTCTTTTACCCTAGCACTTCGAATAGCTTCTTCTTTAGCTTGACGCAAATCTGCCTCTAGTTGGATTCTATCTGTAATATCATGAGCAACAGTATGAATGTGCAAGGTGTTGGGGTCAAGTGTTCCTGACCAAGAAAACCATCGTATAGCACCAGTTTTGGTAAGCATTCGCATTACAAAATCAGTAATATCTAAACCATTTAAAACTTTAGCTATAGTTTTTTTTGTGATTTCTATATCATCAGGATGGGCTAACTTGATAAGTGGTTGTCCATAGAGTTCTTTTTCTGTGTAACCTAGCGCTCTCGAAAAAGAAGGCGTTACTCGTTGAGGCAAGGTGTGCTTATCCATGATGCAAAGCATATCTACAGATAACTCAAAAAAGCGATTAAGCTCTTTGCTTTTATGTTCAAGTTGTTGGCTAATAGTTTTTTGCTGTTGGTAGAGCTTTGCAAACTCAGCTTCATTCGCTTTAGCTAATTTTTCTTCAAGGAGTTTTTGTTTAGTTATGTCTTGTATTGTACCATAAATTCTGATACATTTACCATCTTTAAATTCTGAATTACCAATAGTGCGAACCCATTTATGTTCATTTGTAGTAGTTATTATTGGCAACTCTAAATCATAGGGTTGGCCAGTTTCCATGGTAAATGAAATAACTTCCCTTGCCTTTTTTTTATAAAAATCATCATGGACAAAGTCTGTTTCACGTATAGATTCTATAGCATAGTCAGGAGGCAAGCCATGAATCCTTTTCACTATATCACTCCAATATATTTGTCGAGTTGCTAGGTTAATTTCCCAACCACCAATTTTAGACAATTGGCTTGTTTCGTGTAGGATTTTTCGAGTTCTATCCAGTTCTAGTTCAGATTTTTTTCGATTAGTAATATCCCTAACTATTCCCTGTATTCCTATTGTATTACCTTCTTTATCCTTTTTTAGCTTAGAATTAGTTTCGATATAAATTTCTTGACCATTTTTATGATAAACAGTAGCTTGAAAGTTATTGATTTGGCCCTCTTTGAGTATTTTTTGAATCAACTTTTTTCGATCTTGGGGGTACTTATAGGTGTCTATTATAGCTGTACCTAACAACTCTTGAGGAGTATAACCCAGAATAGTTTCTACAGATGGACTAATCATTGTAAATTTTCCATCAAAGTCTACCTCATAGTAGATATCAAGAAAAGAGTTGAACACCTCTTTTAGTTGTTGTTCACTTTCTTTTAGTTCTTCTTTGGCTATTTTTTGTGCAGTAATATCTCTAGCTACATCTTGAGAGCCAATCAATTGACCTTTGGAGTCATAAATGGCAGAGGAACTCACCTGTACCCATGCAGTAGAACCATCTTTTCGGATGATTTGGCTTTCCAAATTTTGAAAATCCCCTTTTACTAAAAGAGCTTTTCGACCCTCTATTACATTTGCTATTTCATCAGGATGCACAATCTCTTTTAAGGAGAGTTGGAGTAATTCTTTGCTAGAATACCCTGTTAATATAGAAAAAGCCTTATTGTGGTTGAGTATGACTCCATGATTATCTAGAATCGCAATAGGATCGTTTACATTATCAAATAAATCACGATATTTTGCTTCTCTTTCTTGTATAACTGTCAAGAGTGCAGTCCTATCTCTTTCAGCCTTGATCTTTTGAGCACAAATGCTCAAAAGATGCTCCCAATAATCTTTATTCTCGATTGGATCTTTAAATAGAGCAACTAAAATCCATACTTTTTCTTGATCTCTTATTGGGATAGGTACACCAGCATAGGCATTTATACCCATATCTACCAATAGTACATCTTTAGGAAATGATTGTTGAACACGATCTAAGTAAATGCAAACATTCTCATTAGCAACATCTCTACAAGGCGTTTCAGGCAAGTCATAACTCATATTCTCACCTTTTTGCCCAGTTACTGACATATACAATGTTTCTGCCACTGCATAATCTTGAGAAATCTCAGCAATAAAGGTGAAATCAGCATTTAAAGTTTTAGATAGGCTGTTTACCATAGATTGAAAAAAATCATCGCCTATTTTATGAATAGAATTACTATCTATTTTATGAACAATATCATTAATCTCTTTGAGTTGAATGTAGAGTTCCTTGAAGTTGTTGTTGTCCGAATTCATAATCTGTATATCTGTCGAAAAAGGGTAGATTAAGGCTTTGAGTTTTATGAAAAAGGAAAGGAAAGTTTAAAAGTACTAAATTTACTATTGAAAATAGAAGTATAACTTATAGAAGTTCAATTTTATAATAGTTTATTAAACCATTTGTTTGAACAAATTTAGTTAAAAACTTATTATCGAGCTACACTAAAAAAAGGGGTAACTATTGTATAAAGCCCCAAAAAACTGCTACCTTAACATCCAATTTTTGAATAGTAAATTTTAACTAAAATATATTATGGAAGCATATATCTATGACGCCCTTCGCACTCCAAGAGGTAGAGGCAATAAAAAAGGTGCACTAATAGGTTCTACACCTACACATTTGTTAGTCAGCATCATGGAAGAACTTAAAAGTCGTCAAAACCTAGACACCTCTTATGTAGAGGATATGATACTAGGTTGTGTAACCCAAATTATGGATCAAGGAGCTAATGTAGCCAAGACTGCTGCTCAGCAATCTGGCTATGGGGAGCATCTGACAGCTGTAACACTTAACCGGTTTTGTGGTTCGGGTTTGGAGGCTGTCAATCAAGCTGCAGCTTATATTAAATCAGGGTTTACTGATTTGATGTTGGCCGGAGGTGTAGAGTCGATGTCTAGAGTGAAAATGGGCATGGATGGTGGTGCTATCGCTATGGATCCTATGGTCGCTTTGCCAGGGCATTTTGTCCCTCAAGGCGTATCTGCTGACCTGATTGCTAGTAAGTATGGATATTCTCGCAACGATGTAGATGCTTTTGCAGTAGAGTCGCAGCGTAGGGCTGCTGAAGCTTGGGCTAATAATTATTTTAAAAACTCTGTAGTTCCTGTTAAAGATGTTAATGGGTTTACCATCTTGGATAGAGATGAAAATGTACGTCCAGGCACTTCTCTGGATGGTTTGGCTAAGCTGAATCCTGCTTTCGAAATGATTGGTCAAATGGGTGGTTTTGATGCTGTGGCTATTGATCGTTATCCAGAAGTAGAATTTATTAACCATATTCATCATGCCGGTAACTCTTCTGCTATTGTAGATGGTGCTTCTTTAGCATTGATTGGAAATAAAGAGGTGGGTGATAAATTAGGTCTAAAACCTAGAGCAAGAATCCGTTCGGTAGCTACTATTGGTACAGACCCTACTATGATGTTGGTTGGGCCTGCTCCAGCTAGTCGTAAGGCGTTGAAAAAAGCAGGTATGAATCCTAATGATATTGACTTGTATGAGGTGAATGAAGCATTTGCAGCAGTAGTATTGCGTTGCATGGATGATTTAGGTATTCCTCATGATAAGGTAAACGTGAATGGTGGTGCTATTGCTTTAGGACACCCATTAGGTGCTACAGGTTGTATCTTGTTAGGGACAGTGTTGGATGAGTTGGAAAGAAGAGATTTATCTACAGGTTTAGTTACATTGTGTATTGGAGGCGGAATGGGTATTGCCACAATTATAGAGCGTGTATAATTGACTATTTATATATTATAATTAAAAACAAAAAATGAACAAAGAAGTTCTTGTAGAGAACCAAGTAAAAGCTCAGGATTTGATCCATGAAGCTTTTGAAGTAGATAATGCTGAAAAAGCAAGAGAATTGGCTCAAAAAGCATTAGAATTGGATGCTCAAAATGTAGATGCACATTCTTTTATGGGGCATACCTCATCATCTATAGAAGAGGCTATCAATTGGTATCAAAAAGGTACTGATCTTGCTAAAGAGTTGTTAGGTGAAGCTTTTGCTGCAAATAAAGGTAAGTTTTGGCAGGTAGAGGAGACGCAATCATACATGAATGCCAAAGAGAATTTGGGAATGGCTTTGCATGTTGCAGATAAAAAGAAAGAAGCTGTTGCACATTTTCAAGAAATGTTGGAGTTGAATCCTAATGATGACCAAGGTGTACGTTATAGCTTGGCTATTTGGTTGGCTGATCTCAAAGATTATGCAGCTTATCACAAACTGTATGAACAATACAAAGAGGATGATGCTGTAATCTGGAAATATACTAATGCTATTGCTCTATTCCAAGAGGGAGAGAACATCGAAAAAGCAAACAAAGCATTGTTGGAAGCACATGAAACTAATCCTCATGTTTTGCCTTATCTGACTGCTCAAAAGGAGATTCCTGAAGAGACACCTGATGTTATAGAAATTGGTGGAGAGAGTGAAGCAATTGATTGTGTAGATGATATTATTATATTATTGGCAGAAGAAGCTTCAGATACTTTACTTTGGATATTTAGCTTCTATGAATGGATAAACAAAGAGTAAAATTCTACTAAATAAGAATATAAGGACCAACTGAATAGTAAAATCAGTTGGTCTTTTTTTATATAGGGTTAGTCTTTATTTTATTAGGAATGTGAAGAACATTCTTAGTTTTGGATATGGACAAAAAAAAACGAATACTCGGAATAGATCTAGCTAGAGCTTTAGCTGTATTTGGGATGATTGTAGTCAATTTCAAGATAGTGTTTGGAATGGAAGGGGAGAGTTGGCTCAAACCAATAGCTGGTCTATTGGAAGGCAAAGCGGCTGCCACTTTTGTTTTTTTAGCAGGAGTAGGGATTGCTCTTATGTCTAACAAAGCTGTGCAGCAAAACGACCTGAAACAGCTAAAAGTTATCCGAAAAAGAATATTGAAAAGGGCTTTGTTCTTAGGCTTAGTAGGGCTGTCTTATATAGTGATTTGGCCAGCAGATATTTTACATTTTTATGGAGTATATCTGTTATTTGCACTCGTTTTGCTCCAAGCTTCTCAAACATTGATATTAAGTGTTGCGATAGGTCTTATTTTTAGCTATCCTATTTTGATGGGTTTAATAGATTATGAACAAGGCTGGAATTTTGAAACACTTGCTTATGTAGATTTTTGGAGTTTTGAAGGTTTTTTTCGGAATCTGTTTTACAACGGATTTCATCCTGTGCTGCCTTGGGCTGCATTTATGTTGGTTGGTCTGTGGTTTGGGCGGATGGATTTGAGAGATACTAATCTTATCAAGAAGGCTTTAAAGTGGAGCTTATTTGTGTTTATATTAGCACAATGTATTTCTTGGGGAATGATTGAATTGCTGTCTATAGAGGATCCTTCTATCAAAGGAGAATTAAAAGAAATATTATGCACAAGCCCAATGCCTCCATTACCTATTTATATGATTTCAGGGTCTAGTATAGCAATCTGTACACTCTGTTGTTGTGTGTTGTTAGCTAATAGATTTACAGATCAAAAATGGTTAGATGCTTTGGTCAAAACAGGTCAATTAGCATTGACTTTTTACATTGCTCATGTAGTTTTGGGAATGGGGCTAGTTGATGCCTTTGGAGCTAAAGAATTAGGAGCATATCCTATTGGCTTTTCAATAGTTTATGCATTTGTATTTTGTATAGTTTGTGTATTGTTTGCTGTAGTTTGGAGACAGTATAAAAAGATAGGTCCTGTAGAATGGTTGATGCGAAAGTTGACTAATTAACTGGTTTCTAAAACTTGAATATTAGTATTCTTGAATCGTTTTAAAATACTATGGATAGCTTCCATAATTGAATCATAAATAACTAAAGAGTCCGTTTTAAGGTCAATTGTACATTGATGAGTTCCCATATCTAACAATAAAAAACTTTCAGCACAATCTATTTTTAAGTCGATAGTATCTTTGATATAAGGTGGGCAAAAATTAATAAGCTTTAATGTCGAACTTTCCCATTCGTCTGTGAATTGTAGTTCTCCATAAACTTCCCTAGACAGTTCTACTTTTGGTAAGTCTTTTTCTCCAAGTGTGTGAGATTCACTTCGGTTGTACATATTCCGCCAATCAAAACGATTTAATTCCGTTTTTTTTTCAAAGTTTATAGGAAAACCATAGTTCTCTACAAGAATTGGTAAAACTCTCGAAATGAAAACTCTTATATCACCAGGATATGCACGAGTCATTTTTATGGCATATTGATAAGACAATTTATTCATAGTGTTATTCTTTATCTAGTAAAAATCCCCCTAGCCCCCTTTAAAAGGGGGAATTGACTGTATCTGAAATTTAAACCCTGTATTCCCCTTTGTAAAGAAGCTAGGGAGACTTTCCACACAATAAGTAAATTTTTGAATTTTTCCTGTAGTTACTTGAGTCTTATAGACTAATGATTATCTACATATAACTAAAAATGTGCTGATTTAATAATTATCAAATCAGCACATTATCAAATTGTCAAATTAGCTCTTAGTGTTTCAACTTTCGTTTAACCAACTTAGCTGTACCATCAGTATCGATCAGAACACCTTCAGAGTGTCTAGGCAACTCTGCTGCATTAGCCTCATCGGTATCAATATGCATCTCTAGTTTGTATTTAGGAGATACACGCACCAATACATTACCAAAAGTCAATGGACGAGTGCCATGTATAACCTCAACCTCTACAATATCTTTATCATTAACTTCAAATATCTTAGCATCTTCAGGAGTCATATGGATATGTCTCCAAGCACAGATAACACCCTCTTTGAGTGTAACTTCACCTTCAGGTCCAACCAATTTAATTCCTGCTGAATTTTGAATATGTCCAGAAGCACGAACAGGAGCATCTACTCCCAAAAAGAACTCATCTGTTCTAGAGATTTCTACTTGGTTTTTGCTACGACAAGGGCCTAAAATTCGTACACGTTCTATCTGATTTTTAGGACCAACCAAAGTTACTCGCTCATTAGCCGCAAACTGACCTGGTTGAGATAAAGGCGCTTTTTCGGTAAGTTCATAACCTTCTCCAAAAAGTACATCTACTACTTCTTGAGTTAAGTGGATATGACGCCCCGAAACAGCAATAGGAATAGTTGGAACTGTATTAACTTTGGTTTGTTCTTCTACTATACGTACTGTTTCTTGTGCAATAGCAAACTGTTCATCTGTACGTACTGCTAGTAATTTAGTTCGGCTATGTGGTGCCGAAAATTCTGCAACAGGCTGCTCTGTAGATAGTTTTAGATCATGGTTAAGATCCTCATCAAGTACAGCACCCAAAAAGTCTAAACGTTGAGTTGTACGATGACGAATAACAGGGCTATTTTCGCCAATACCACCTGTAAACACAATAGCATCTACACCACCCATAACAGCAGCATAAGCACCAATATACTTGCGTAAACGATGTGCAAAAACCTGTATAGCTAAACGGCAATCATCATCACCTTCGGTAGAACGTTGTATAATATCGCGCATGTCGTTGCCTACACCCGAAAGTCCTTTTAAACCACTCTCTTTATTGAGCATTTTATTGATGGCCTTCATTTTCATGCCTTCCTCTTTGGCTATATACACCAAAATACCTGCATCCACATCACCAGATCGAGTTCCCATCACTAAGCCCTCCAAAGGAGTCATCCCCATACTTGTTTCTACCGAACGGCCATATTCTACAGCAGTTATGCTACATCCATTGCCCAAGTGACAAGTGATTATGCGCAAATTTTGAATATCTGTTTTGAGGTGTGCTGCAGCCATATCTGCAACATAGTTGTGGCTTGTTCCATGAAAACCATAACGACGCAAACCATATTTTTCTCTTAGATGTTTAGGTAAGGCATATTGAATAGCGCGTTTAGGCATTGTTTGATGGAAAGATGTATCAAATACAGCTACATGCGGAAGGTCTTCAAAAACCTCCTCTGCTATGCGAATACCTAATAAATTGACAGGATTGTGCAATGGGGCTAAACTACTCAAGTCCTCTATAGCTTTTTCTATCTCATTAGTAATCTTAATAGGTTGATCAAATTTATCACCACCATGTACTACACGATGCCCAACTCCATGCAACTCATGGTCACCTAAATGTTCTTTTATTAGAGGGAGTGCAAATCGAAGAGCATTTTCATGCCCAGAACTAGGGCAACTAATAGGTTCTTCTTTATCGCTAAAATGTATGATAGGGTGTTCATCCAACAACCGCTCTATTTTCATAGTTAACAAACGATTGCCGCTAGAGCCATCTATCACAGCTGCTTTGACAGATGAACTGCCACAATTAATTACTAAAATATTCATAATAAGGCAAAACTTTTAGGTCAATGATTTTCCAAAAAAAAGCTAGATCAACTCTTTGTTAATCTAGCTCTAAAAGGTACAAACTGTTTTTTGAAAAACAATTAATTAGTTTACATTTTTTGTAATTTTGGCTACTTCACTACTAGGAAGTCGATCAAAGTGTAGAAAATCGTCGTGTCGGAAAGTCAACTGAGTATCTTCTGCAAAGATAGATAGACGGATTCCTAAGTATTGAGGAGTTATATTCATATCTACATGATGGGCATGACCCTCTTCTACCAATTTGGATATAGATGAAGAAGGTTGGACATGTTTTAGTAGGTATAAGTCAGGGTTATCAGTCTGAACCATCCAAAGATCAGCGTCTAATAGTGGAATTAAATCACTCGGAGTAGCATTGGCTAAAGGTGTTGATTTTGTCCAGTCTGAGCTATAAGCCTCTGGCTCTCTTAATGAATAGGAGTTGATGACAATAGCATTCTCATTCAACTTTTTAAGTCTATAAACTTGTTGTAGAACAGGTGTATTCCTATCTTCTGATTTCATGCAAGTCACATACAGCCAGTGGTCTCCATTCTTTTTCAGTTTAGGCCAAATAGGAACTATCGAAATTTCGCCTGGAATATCTGTCAGGCCCATTTGGACAGCATTTTTGTTAGAATAGAATCCAGCTAATAAGTCAACAGCCTCCGTTACCCATTTTTGCTGTTGATTAGTTTCTGGAAATGTAGTTGTGTCTGTTGGTTTGTTTGACCAACTCATAAGTAATAAAGGCATAGCGATGCCCATAATAACGCGTTTCATGTTATTTGAATTTTAATAGGGAGATGAAAAAAGAGAAGAGTTATTTTCGGGAACTTCACATTTCAACTATAGGGACTATCTAATTGACTACCAAGGTAGATAGATGTTTTTAATATCAAAAAGATGCAAAGGGTTTTTATAGAAAAATGCTCATTTAATCTATTTGATTAAATGAGCATTTAAGTTAAATTCTTATTAGAAGTCCTAAAACTAACTAGGAGTGATTTTATTTTTCTATTGATTCTATAATTGTGGTAATTTCTTCTTCTGACAAACGATCAAATTGTTCATATTCTTTATGCTCAAATAAGACTTGATTTGCTTTGTTAAAAATCTGCATTTTCATTTTTAAATGCTCTACAGATAGGCGCATATCTAAATGGTAGGCGTGTATGTCATGCATTGGTGTAGAGGCAGGGCATTTTTCGCCTGTATGCCGAATAAGGTATTCTTCAAACTGAGGTGTATTGACCAACCACATTTCGCAACCTTGCACTTCTATCAAGTCTTTAGGACTTATGTCTTCTAATGGTTCTTTGTCCATCCAAGCTAAACGGTGTTTTCCTCGTTTATCAAGAGGCAATGCATATGTTTTTACTTCTAGGGTGTTTGCATTAAGTTCCTTTAATCTAAAAAACTGTTGCTGCATAGGGCGGTCACGAGCACCTGGATTCATTTGTGTAAAATAAACCCAATATTCACCAGTTTCTCTTTTCTCTTTCCAAATAGGAACAATCACCACTTCCATTTCTGCACGAAATATAGAGCCTGTCGTATCTCTGCTTGCTTCTTTCTTATTAGAAAAATAGCCAACAAACAAATCTGCAGCACGTTCTGCCCATTCTTGATCATTAGGCGAGTTAGGTATAGCAAAATTAGTTGCAGGATTGAATTTTGAGGTTGTACAAGCAACCATAAATACAGATAGGAATAAACCAATTAATAGTTTCATAGCATTGTTGGTTTTATATCGTTGGGAAGGGGATTAATGCTAAAAAGAGCAGGGGCAAAAATGCCCCTTGCTTAATATTTTAGTCTAATTTCATTTCAGGAACAACATCGGGAACTACTAGTTTACCTGCTGTTTTCTCCTTGATTTCTTCTACCGAAACACCAGGTGCACGTTCTACTAAGTGAAATGCACCATCTTTTATTTCTAATACAGCTAAATTGGTTACTACTTTTTTGATGCAATTAACTCCTGTTAGAGGAAGAGAACAACTGCTCAATAGTTTAGAGGCTCCTTTGCGGTTGGTATGTTGCATCGCAACAATAATGTTTTTGGCACCAGCTACCAAATCCATTGCACCTCCCATACCTTTTACCATTTTGCCTGGAATTTTCCAGTTAGCAATATCTCCATTCTGAGCTACTTCCATTGCTCCCAAAACAGTTAGGTCTACATGTCCACCTCTCACCATCTCAAAACTTTGAGCAGAGCTAAATAGAGAAGCACCCGGCAACATTGTTACTGTTTGTTTTCCTGCATTGATTAAGTCTGCATCTACATCTGCTTCTACAGGAAAAGGGCCCATTCCTAATAGTCCATTTTCTGACTGCAAAAACACTTGAATGCCTTCTGGTATATAGTTCGCTACTAGTGTTGGTATCCCGATCCCCAAGTTGACATAATAGCCATCTTCTAATTCTTGGGCGATACGTTTTGCTATACCATTTTTATCTAAAGCCATGTTTTTTGAATTTGATAATTTGATAATGTGTTGATTTGAAGATTATTTTGATTTTTTAGTACTGCTAATTATTTTGGATAGAATTTTAATGATGGATTAATTCTTCTGAATCAAATCACTACTATCAGGATAACTAGGCACTTTTTGCACAAGAGCAACCACTATTCAGTTTCATTAGCTTCTTTTGCAGATACTTTCATTTTATGAATAAAATCTGCTTTGCTTTCGGCATTTTGTGCTTCTCTTAGATTATATCAATCTTCTAATCAACTATATTTAAGTAAATGTCGTAGAAAATCTACAATTTGAGAAATCTGAATCATCGTCAAATTTCCGAATCGTCAAATTTTCAAATAGTTATGAGCGTACTGTTCGTTGCTCTATACGTTTCTCATAGTCTACACCTTGGAATATACGTTGCACATAAATACCCGGTACATGGATAGAATTAGGATCTAATTCGCCTGGTTGTACCAACTCATCTACCTCTGCAATTGTTATTTTTCCTGCTCTAGCCATCATTGGATTGAAATTGCGTGCAGTACCTTTGAATACTAAATTCCCATGTGTATCACCTTTCCATGCTTTTACTATTGCAAAATCAGCATGTAAAGCTTCTTCCATAATATACATACGACCATCAAATTCGCGAGTCTCTTTGCCTTCTGCAACCTCAGTACCAAAGCCTGTAGCAGTGAAAAATGCAGGAATACCAGCTCCTCCAGCACGAATGCGCTCAGCCAATGTACCTTGAGGTACCAAATCAACTTCCAACTCACCAGAAAGTAACTGACGTTCAAATTCAGCGTTTTCGCCAACATAAGAAGAGATCATTTTTTTGACTTGGCGAGTCTGCAGCATTAAGCCAATTCCAAAATCATCAACACCTGCATTATTAGAAATACAAGTTAATCCCTTAGAACCTTTTCTGACCAATGCAGCAATACAATTTTCGGGAATACCGCAAAGTCCAAAGCCTCCGAGCATCAAGGTCATGTTATCTTCAATCCCCTGAACCGCTTCATCGGCATTAGCAACTAGTTTGTTCATATTCTTATTTATTTTATGAATAGTATTTTAAATAATAATTTGCATGTTCTAAGCTAAAAATTAAAGTGGTTAGAGTTGTTTAAAAAAATACACTCCACCAACTTTATTCAGACTTCAATACGTTTATTGAATTTTAGAATTTATAGATCTAATCATGCTCTGCTAAACTAAGTTTTTTTTAGGAATTAAAATAAAAAATAGGAAGTTTTTAGGGGGATTAAAAATGCCGTTCGACATGAATACATTAGGTGGCTTCGCCAACCTAAGTTCACCACAAAAGTTTATAAAAAAAAGAATGGCTATGAAACAATTACAGACTATAATTTTGTTGTGTATGCTCCTTCTAGGAGAGGTAGAAGCACAGCTAGTTGTCAACACTAATGTAAGTGCTCAACAGTTGGTGCAAAACTATTTAGTTGGGAATGGAGTAACGGTAAGCAATGTGACTATGGGAACTGGTTGCAATTCTAGACAATTTGGAACATTTACCAATCAGAATTCTAATTTACCCTTATCCTCTGGAATAGTTTTGTCTACAGGTTATGCCGACGATCTGAACAATACAGCAATAAATACAGATCCAGGATTTACCTCTTACAGCAATAATCCTAATTGTTTTGACGGGATTTGTGTGCCAGGCGATCCTTACTTAGATGCTATTATGGCACCACAAACTAGTTTTGATGCAGCTGTTTTGGAATTTGATTTTGTACCAGAATCAGATACTGTACGATTTAGATATGTATTTGCTTCGGAGGAATACAATGAGTTTGTATGTTCAGAGTTTAATGATGCTTTTGCATTTGTATTGAGTGGGCCAGGTATGCCAGCTCGTAACATTGCTTTAGTACCAGGTACCAACAGGCCTGTGACAATAAATACTGTAAATAGAGGAAGTGCTGGAATGGGAGGAAATCCCAATAACTGCTCTGGAAGTAGTGGATCACTAAACTATTCGCAATATTTTATTAATAATAATATGGGCTCTTATGTGCAATTTGATGGGATGACTACCACTCTAGAAGCCATGGCTATAGTAGTTCCTTGCCAGACTTACCATATCAAATTGGTAGTTGGAGATGCCGTTGATGGAAGTTATGACTCAGGAGTGTTTTTTGAGGCGAGCAGCTTTTCTACTCCCAAAGATTTAACAGTAACAGTCAACAGTCCAAATAATAGTGGCGTGATAGGAGAAGGGTGTACATCTGGTGCTTTTGTATTTTCTTTGAATAAACCATTTCCTCAAGATTATACCATCAACTATAATATACTAGGAAGTGCTAGCAATGGAACTGATTATACAAATATAGCTACAAGTATCACTATTCCTGCGGGAGCTACTTCTGTTAGTTTGCCTATTGCCGCTTTTAACGATAATATATCAGAAGGCTCTGAAACTATAATATTAGATATTCCAAGTGGAAATTGTGCGAGACAAACAGTGCAGCTAGTTATAGAGGATGAGGTTCTTTTGACTGCTCCTCAAGTTAGTTGCCAGACACTAACCAGCTCTACTACACAGTTTAATTGGAATTCTGTAAGTGGTGCTGTAGGTTATGAGGTGAGCACAGATGGAGGTGTTACATGGCAAGCTCCATCCTCAGGAGGTTTATCGCATATCATTACAGGCTTGACTCCCAATACTGATGTGAAACTTTGGGTCCGTGCTATTGGAGGTTATCAAATCTGTGGAGAGAATGCAGTTGGCTATAGTATGTGCAACAATTGTATGTTGAGTACTTCTATCCTTGCGCAGCAAACTATTGATTGTAATGGAAATACAGGCATGTTAACTACTAGTAATAATAATATAGGAGGGACTTTAAGCTATCTATGGTCTACAGGAGAGACAACCCCTCTTATTGGAAATGTTCCGCAAGGAACTTATAGTGTAACTTTGACCGAATCGACTGGTTGTATAGCTAATACAAGCTTCTTTCTGGGAGAGCCTGCATTACTGCAAAATAATATGGTAAGTGTAGATGTATCTTGTTTTGGAGACAACAATGGAAGTGCTGTAGCTCAGTCTTCGGGAGGAACAGGTACCCATCAATACAGTTGGAGTAACCCTAGTTTTGCTAATGGAAATAAAATGCAACAGCTACCTGCAAACAATTATAGGGTGACTATAACCGATGCAAATGGTTGCGAAATTGTAGATAGTGTGGAAATAACAGAGCCAGATTCTTTAGTGCTTTCGAGCAGTATGACCAATGTAAATTGTTTTGGAAGTACTGATGGCACTGCAACAGCTTTGGTTACTGGAGGAACTCCTGTATATACTTATCAATGGTCAGATAATCAACAGCAAACCGATTCTATAGCTATCAATTTGGAGCAAGGTACTTATTGTGTATCAGTAACAGATGCCAATATGTGTACAGCAACAAGTTGTGTTACTATTACAGAACCTTCCGAATTATCAATTACTATCAATAGTTTCTTGAATGTGACTTGTAATGGAGGAAATGATGGACAAGCTGTGGTGGTAGCAGCAGGAGGAAGCCCTAGCTATAGTTATTTATGGTCACCTAGTGGTGCAACTACGGCAAATGCTACAGGTTTAGAAGCTGGTATGCATACTGTTGTCGTTTCAGATGCTAATGGTTGTCAGCAAGTAGCTACAGTGCAGTTGTCTCAACCTAATGTAGTTAGTGCTTCTATCCAGCAGACTGCCGATATTAGTTGTTATGGTTATAATGATGGAGCGGTTGAAGTATTACCCACAGGAGGAACTGGAAATTATACTTATATCTGGAATCACAATAATTCAACTACGACTAATATTCAACAGTTGTATGCAGGGCATTATCGTGTAACAGTTGATGATGGACAAAGTTGTGCTATAGCTAATCTACAAATTGCTGAACCTGATTCTTTAGAGGCAAATTTATCGTTTACAGAAGTGTCTTGTCATGGTGGAACAGATGGGACTATAGAGGTGAATCCATTAGGCGGAACAGCTACTTATCAATATCAATGGTCTACAGGAAATACAAGCTATAATTCTACAGGATTAGCAATAGGTTCTTATCAAATAACTGTGACAGATGCTAATGCTTGTGTTGTAACAGATGAAATAACAGTAACTCAGCCTCAGCCATTAGGATTGGTATTAACAGCTGATTCTGTGTCTTGCAAAGAGGGGAATAATGGACAAATCCAGACAGCAATACAAGGGGGGCGAGCACCATTTACATATCAGTGGTCTAATGGGAATACAAATTCTACAAACACTGGATTAATTGCTAATCAATATACTCTAACCGTGACGGATGCCAATGGTTGTAAAATAGATGAACAAGCTACAGTCAAGGAGCCAGCAACTAAAATAGCGATTCAAAGTCTAACCACTCAAGCTACTTTGTGTAATGGAGATGCTAATGGCCAGGCTTTTGTCGCTGCTAAAGGTGGAATACCCAATTATAATTATCAATGGTCTAATGGACAAACTGGAACTACAGCACAGAACTTGTTGGCAGGAGCCTACATAGTAACTGCTACTGATGTAAAAGGATGTATAATAGTAGATACAGCTATAGTTGAACAACCTGATAAATTAACGGTCAACACACAAGTTTATTCGGATTATAATGGTGCACATATTAGCTGTAATGGCGCTACTGATGGGCAAGTTCAAGCTATTCCGTTAGGTGGTGTAGGTGGCTATAGTTATGACTGGTCGAATGGGCAACAAGCTTCGATTGCAACAGGATTAGCTCAGGGGCAATATCAACTAACTTTGACTGATGCTAATAATTGTAAAACAACTAGTCAGATAAGTGTAGTAGAACCTACTGTATTGGAAGTAACTGAAACACATCAAGATATTAGTTGTTTTGATGGGAAGAATGGTCAAATAGAGGTGCATGCTATTGGCGGAACGACTGCATATCAGTATTCTTTGGAAGGTGGAAATTTTGTAAGCAACCCTGTATTTGGAGGGCTAAAAGCTCGAACTTATTCTGTTTGGGTAAAAGATGCTAATGGTTGTCTTACTGCAATATCTACAACTTTAGAACAGCCAACAATATTGGAAGGGAGCTTAACTGCACGTCCTACAGATTGTCATAATACAAAACATGGAGAAGCTCAATTAGAATTGAAAGGTGGCGTAGGGCCTTATAACTACTTATGGTCGGATGGACAAACTACTGCTTTAGCTAAAAAATTGGCTATAGGTTCTTATGTGATTACGGCTACAGATGCGAATGGCTGCGAATGGATTAAAACAACTAAGATTACCTCTCCACCAGAATTAAAATTAGAGTTGAATCCTACAGGTGTTCTTTGTGCAGGTGATGCTAATGGTAGAATATTGGTAGCTGCTACAGGTGGAATATTAACTTATCAAAATTATGAATATAGTAAGGATAGTATTAATTGGCAAACAGGGAATATTATTGCTGATTTGACTTCAGGGATCTATACTATATATACTCGTGATGCTAGAGGCTGTATTACTAAGACTTCTACTACTGTAGAGAGTGCTGACCCCTTCTTTTTGGAACAATTTAGTAGCGATACTACTATTACTTATTATGAGCCTGTAGAGTTGATTGCACAACCGAATGACACTGAAAATATAACTTGGAAATGGTCTTCGGAAGGAGCTGGTGGAACTGAATTAACGACAAGTTCTTTTACTACAAATGTAGAACCTGTTGAGGATACTCGTTATCGTTTTGTAGCTACTAATATTAATGGTTGTGTGATTGATACGACTGTTTGGGTGCGAGTAGAAAAGACTAGACATGTAAATGCTCCTAAAGCTTTTTCGCCTAATGGCGATGGGGTGAACGATTATTTCTTTTTGCAAGGAGATGATAAGGTGGAGTCTGTAGAGCGTTTTGCAGTTTATAGTCGTTGGGGGGAATTGCTCTATGAGGTAAAAGATGGAACTGTCAATCAAACTCGTTTTGGATGGGATGGAGTGTTTAGAAATAAAAAAATGAATAGTGGAATTTATGTATGGACAGCAGTTGTCAAGTTTAAAGATGGCTATACTAAAAAAATTAGTAGGGATGTGACCTTGTTAAGATAAGATGGATTAAACTTAATGAGGTATGGATATTGTAGGCTTAATTAAATAAAAGATTATAAAGTTGTTTAAGAATGGAATTCAAAATAGTCTTGGATAATTCATTTTTAAACAACTTTTATTTAAGAACAGCTAAATTGACTAATGATGAATCGAAAGAATTTTATAAAAAGAGGATTGTCAGGAATAGGAGCAATAATTGGGATACCAACGGTTTTATCATCTTGCAAAACAGCATCAGCAGATTTTAGTATTTCTAATACTTGTCAAGTCTCTCCTCAAGAGATAAAAGGACCTTTTCCAATTAAAACACCAGCAGATTATGTAAGAGAAAATATAATAGGAGACAGAACAGGGGTTGCTTTACTTATTACAATCAAGGTGAAAAATGCAAATGATAATTGTAAACCATTGGTAGGTGCTTTAGTCGATATTTGGCATTGCGATGCAAAAGGAAATTACTCTGAGTATAATCATCAAGTTGATGGGGATTTTACCCATAAACATTTTTTGAGAGGACGGCAAACTACAGATGCTAATGGCAATGCATCCTTCATAAGTATTTATCCAGGATGGTACCCAGGAAGAGCCCCTCATTTACATTTAGAAATAAAAAGTAGTTCTGGAGAATCGTTGTTGGTGACCCAAACTGCTTTTTTAGAAGATGTTTCAACATTAGTTTATGAAACAGAAGGCTATACTACAAATGCAGATACCAAAAATACTAGAGATATGTCCTTTAAGGATACCTTAGATAAGAATTTACCAGATTCCTTAACTGGAAATACTAAAGCAGGATATACTTATGTGAAAACGATAAAAGTAGCAAACTAGAGTTATTTTAACTTAACTGCATCTACAATATTATTGGCAATTTTGGAAGCCAGTGCAAAATCATCCGTACTGTGTGTAAAACGCTCAGACTTGATATCAACACCTTTTACAAGTTGTTCTACATCTATTTCTAATGCTATAGTATTTTGAGCATCTCTGAATGTTTTGTTGATAGGGAAACTAAGTGATTGTAATAGGGCATTCGTGCCTATTTCGTATACAAAATCTTCGTTGTCAGATGGGATTCCATCGCCATTTACATCTACTTTTCCTTTTATTTGCAAGAAAATATATTCAGCAGGGTTAGTCCAATGCATAGCAGGTGATTTAACTCCTAAAGGGTGGCTAGAGGACTTGCTACTTAGGTTGGCATTAAGCTGATTATTAGTGGCTTCATCGACTCCTAATAAACAAGAAAATTCGCTGTAATCTTCTACAAAAATTTCTCCAAGACTATCCTTAAAGGAAGGTAAGCCATTTCCTAAAATATAGCTGTCCTCAAAGGTGTGTAGGCTATTATCTGCTTTGCTTAAACTAAACTCTGAGAGATAAAATTGTAGTGTCCGAAAAGCTATAATACTACTGTCTACAGTATAAATCCTATTTATCTCAAAAGGTAAGTTGCCCATTTTGTAAGATATATCTAGACTTAGGGTTGGGTAGGTGCAAGTACCATTGGCAACCTCTACTTCTGGATCAAAATTAAGAGCTAAAGGATCTTTACAACCTGTTTTTTTTGCGCAGCTACTAACAAAAAGTGTTATTGAAAAAAGGATGGTAGCAAAGGTTATTATTTTTTGCATATTTGGACAGACTCTAAGGGTTATATTAATAGTATTGAAAATACTATTTTTTGACAAAAAAAATGCCCAGCATATAAAATACTGGACATTTCAAGTGTAATTAATGGAATTTAGGCCTTGAAGTTATTCAAACATGAATAGTCAAAACCAATTCGTGTCATTATTATAATAATGCTATAAATTTTTTGTAAAATTCTAAGCCTACAGTATTGCCACTGCATTCTGTGTCTTTTTGATGATTGTATATCTCACTCACTCTATTAGGGTCAGCAGGATAGGCAATTGCCCATTCTATAGGTTCTTTTATAACTTGAGTAATTTGAGTAATGAAGTCAGCATAAGAACCTAAATCATATTTTTTGGCACAAGTAATTGCTTTAGCTTGTTCTTCTATAACATGAACATCTGCACTATCGTACTTAGCATGTTGTATCGTATAAAAAATATCTGTCATGTCTTCTACTGTTCCTCCTAAAGCTAAGTCTTCTAGATAGCGAATCGACAAATTATCTTCTAATTGTTCTGTAATGTATCGTTTGTCAATATTGGCCATAGCATGAGAAATAAGCATAAATAGTTGTGCCTCTGAGTTGAGCAACATCAATATATCTTTAGTTACATAGATATAACCTCCTGGTGCTACAAAAATATGTTCATTGTTAGGTTCGTCAATGATACGAATGGTCCAATCAAATAAAATACCGTTGGCTAATTGATTGGTGCTAACAGCTTTTTGAATAAGATCGTCTAGTATACTATAAAGCTCTTGGTGATGATCCCTTTCATAAAGGCTTATATGACTAGCAGTGTCTATATATTTTATAAACTCTCCATCGATAGCTTGGCCAATTTTTTTATCATCTTCAGCTGTTACAGCAAAAGTGTTATCTCCATGTGTGTAAATTGGAGGTTTTTTACATCCCGCAAAAGAAAACACAGTTAATAGAAGTATATATAAACTATATCGTGATATAGTAGTTGTCATAAGTGTAATTGTTTATGAATAACGTCGCTTTAAGTGAACAATTGTTTAACCTGGATTAGCTTTCTTTTGTGTGGGTGGAACAAAAGTAAAAAATAAAATAGGAGTTCAAAACAAAAGGAGCAAAAAACATACCATACCTAAATCGTATAAGGGGTACAGTGCTTTTTAATAGAAAAAGGAACGATAAAACAAATAAAATGACTCAAAAACAATTGAAATTGCTAGAGCAGTTAGAAATTGGAGCAATTGATTTAGATACTTTAGACAAACAGTTTGGAGTGGAGCTTTGGGGAAATCTTTCCTTCATAGAAGCAGAAATAGATCAAGCTATTGAGAAAGGAGATAGAGAGGAACTGAATACAATTATACCATTAATCTACTTCATAGTACCTGCCAAAAAGAGATTAGGGCTGTTGCATAAATTGTTGCTTTATCCCTATCATAACCATCATCAATCTATTACAAAAGACATTCAAGATTTAGCCAATGCAGAGAGTGTGCCTTATATTCAAAAGGCTTTAGAAATGGGTTTTGGACATCTAGATTACACCTGTTCGGAAGATGGAACTATTGCAAAATGGTTTAGTTGGGCTTTGTATACTATAGGGACAGGGGAGGCTATTAATTTACTTCAAAAATTTTCAGAAAGTGACAATGAGGAAATTAGGGAAGAAATGCTATATAGATTATCTAAAATAGAAGATTGACCCTAGCTAAGAACTTTGTTATAATCTTCTTAGGAATTGCGTTTTTGTTTGGTATCTTTGCGAAGATTTTTGAGAAAGGGAAAATAATAGTCAAAACTTCGATTATAACTAGAATATAGTAAGATGAATGATGATTCATTAGATTTTATAAATGTATATGGTGCTAGGGTTCACAATCTAAAAGATATAGATGTGAAAATACCTAGAAACCAGATGGTAGTGATCACAGGGGTGAGTGGAAGTGGTAAGTCTTCCTTGGCTTTTGATACTATTTATGCAGAAGGACAGCGTAGATATATGGAGACATTTTCTGCCTATGCTCGTCAGTTTATTGGCGAAATGGAGCGTCCTGATGTTGAGAAAATAACAGGATTGAGTCCTGTTATATCTATAGAGCAAAAGACAACTAGCAAAAATCCTAGATCTACAGTAGGGACTGTAACCGAAATTTATGATTTCTTACGTTTGTTATTTGCTCGTGCCAGCGATGCCTATTCTTTCAATACAGGCAAAAAAATGGTGCGCTTTAGCGAAGAGGAAATTATCAATCATATCTTCGAACATTTTAGTGGTCGAAAAGGAGTTTTGTTAGCTCCACTTATTCGTGCTCGTAAGGGGCACTATAGAGAGTTGTTTGACCAAATGCGTAAGCAAGGTTTCTCTAAGGTGCGTATCGATGGATATACTATTGATTTATCTCCAGGTTTACAAATTGATCGTTACAAAACGCATGATATAGAACTGGTTGTAGATCGTATAAAGGTAGAAGAAGACCGAAGAGATCGAATAGCTACTTCCCTAAAAACAGCATTGAAATTAGGTAATGGTTTCTTTATGTTCATGGATTATGAAACAGAAGAAATCCACCAATATAGTAAGTTCTTGATGTGTCCAGAGAGTGGTATTTCTTATGAAGAACCATCTCCAAACGCCTTTTCTTTTAACTCTCCTTATGGTGCTTGCCAAAACTGTAGAGGGTTAGGGAAAGTACAAGAAATAGATATTAAACTAGTCATACCTGACTATACTAAGAGTATTAATGAAGGTGGTATTGTTCCTTTAGGAGAGGTGCGAAATAATATGACCTTTAAGCAATTAAGAGCTATATCTAAAAAGTATAAATTTACATTCTCAACACCTTTAGACGAACTTACAGAAGAGGCATTAAATGTGATTTTGTATGGAGGTGATGATAGCTTCGAAGCTCGGAAATTTGGTAAAGAGGATTTCTCTCATAATTTAGCCAAAGAAGGCTTGTTTAGTATGTTGAAACACTACTATAGTGAATCAACTTCTGAAAAAATACGCCGTTGGGCAGAAGAGTTTATGGTGTCTGGAGCTTGTCCAGAATGTGGAGGTAGTCGACTCAAAAAATCATCCTTATTCTTCAAAATAGATGAAAAGAATATTTCTGATCTGAGTTTGATGGATGTACGCAGTTTGCGAGATTGGATAGATGCAGCAGATGCACGTCTGTCTAAGCGTCAAAAACTGATAGCTAAGGATATTCTGAAAGAGCTCAAGCTCCGTTTAGGCTTTTTGTTGGATGTTGGGCTAGATTATTTATCACTCAATCGTCCTGCTAGAACCTTGTCAGGAGGGGAGTCTCAGCGTATCCGTTTGGCTACACAAATTGGTTCTCAACTCACAGGGATTACTTATATATTGGATGAGCCGAGTATTGGACTACATCAACGAGATAATGTACAACTAATCAAGGCACTTAGAGATCTTACAGAAATAGGTAATACAGTATTGGTAGTGGAACATGATAAAGATATTATGTTGGCTGCTGACTACTTGATAGATATAGGCCCTAAGGCAGGTAAGTTTGGAGGAGAAATTGTTGCTGCTGGTTTGCCAAGTGATTTTGATAAATTAGATAGTATAACAGCTTCTTATTTGAATGGTTCTGCTGAAATAGAGGTACCTAAAAAACGCCGAAAAGGGAATGGTAAAAGCCTGAAATTAGTAGGTGCTATAGGTAATAACCTAAAGAAGGTTACCCTTAAAATTCCTTTAGGTAAGTTTGTTTGTGTTACAGGTGTATCTGGTAGCGGAAAATCTAGTTTGGTCAACGAAACCTTGTATCCGATATTAAGACAACATTTCTATAAGAGCCTCAAAAAACCTTTGGCTTATGATAAGTTTGAAGGTATAGATGAGGTAGACAAAGTAATCGAAATTGATCAGTCAGCTATTGGCCGAACACCTCGTTCTAATCCTGCTACATATATTGGTGTGTTTGACGATGTGAGAAAGCTTTATGCAAGTATCCCAGAAGCTAAAATTAGAGGGTACAAACCTGGCCGTTTTTCTTTTAATGTAAAAGGAGGCCGTTGTGAAACTTGTGGTGGTAGTGGTCGACGAGTGATCGAAATGCAGTTTTTGCCAAATGTAGAGGTTGTTTGTGAATCTTGTAATGGTAAGCGTTACAATAGAGAGACTTTGCAAGTTTTGTATGATGGTAAATCCATCAACGATGTCTTGAGTATGACGGTAGAAGAGGCTGTTGATTTCTTTGATAAAATACCTAAGATACATAGACAAATCAAAACCTTGCAAGATGTTGGTTTGGGTTATATTACTTTAGGGCAATCAGCTACAACACTATCTGGAGGAGAGGCGCAACGTATTAAGTTGGCTAAAGAGTTAGCAAAAAAAGATACAGGACAGACATTGTATATATTAGATGAGCCAACTACAGGGCTTCATTTTTCGGATATAAAATTACTCTTAGGAGTGCTTAATTTATTAGTTGATCGTGGAAATACGATGCTGATTATTGAACACAATATGGATGTAATAAAAGTAGCCGATTATGTGATTGATGTAGGGCCTGAAGGTGGACACCGTGGAGGTACAATAGTGGTAGAAGGTACTCCCGAAAAGGTGGCTAAACATAAGACTAGCCATACAGGGCATTTCTTAAAATTAGAATTACAATAAGAAACTAGATATAATATCTCGCTCTTTTTTTATATGGACAAAAAATCCTCTATACTCAAAGGAGTGAATTGATTTTTATCATTCTTTGGCTCAAATACAAAGGCCTTTTTATCTATAATTTCTACTTCCTTATCTGTGTAAACTATCGGAATAGCATTTTCCATCTCAGAACTAGGCAGTACTCCCACCAAATCTAAAATAGAAGGTAAACTATTGATGTGTTCTACCACTGCAGGCATTTGCGTGCTTAGCTGTGCTTCATTGTTTTTGGCAGAGCTAACTTGTGCATATAAGCCTGTATCTAAAATGATGATTTTGCGCAATAATAAATCTACATAACAGATATATTTAGCCAAAGATTTTCCTTTGACTGGAAATGCAAAAGTAACTCTAGAAGGTTCTATCAATTTACCTTTTTGAGCATCTGTGCCCATTAGCATCAAACCTTGTACATCTATCATATCCTCAAATGGAATTCGGTTGTACGATAGAATACTCCAAACAGCATAGCGAACATTCTGTTTAAGCAGCTGAGGAATATACAAATCAATCAATTGACCTGCTTTGCCTTCCTTGTTGTAAGAATTGACCGGGTCGCCCGAAAATACAGCAGCTTTGCCCATCTCAGCTACATTATTCCAACAAGTAGTACCTTTAGGTAGCCAATGTTCATCAAAGAAATTCCAACCATTATCCATCCAACAAACCCGATCTTTCTCTTGCCAGTAAGTTGCCGTTCTTATGAATTTAATATCTTCAGGAATGTCTAAAACAGTACCCTTATTAAACCTAGATATCGCCTCTGCATTATTGCTAGGCAGTTTTATTTTGTCAATATCCTCTGTATAGAAAATTTGATCACCAAACTTGGCAACTAAACGTTCCTTTAGCACAGTATCAAAAGCTAAAACTAATTGATGAGCATAATCTTGATCTATGGAAATTTCATTATCTACAATTTGTAGTTTTCTCCAATTAGCTTTAGGTGCAAACGTTCTAAACTTTCGATTAGAAACAGTTTTTATATGCTTTTTTAGCTTGACTATTGTAATTGTTTCGAGTTGGTCAACTATGGGCAAAAAATGATCAACGGCCTTTTGTTCAAAAAGCTCAACCATGTGCAGTAAACGTCGAGCAAACTCACCTGGACGTTCTTGCAAAAGCACTAAAATTTGTTGATCTAACTGCTCCAAATAGTTTTCAACCTTAGCATTGAAAGTTGGAAACTTACCATTATTTCTAATTGTAGTAGCTACTTTATAGGATTTAGGAAAACGCTCTGCATAGTCACCTACATGCAACTGATGAAAGAGTTTGATCCACTTATTTTTGTGACGCATGATACCTTCTCCCAAATCATTGGGTTTTTCCAATAAACTTAGGATGTACTTACGTTCACTACGTTTTAGCTTAAACTTAGAGTTGCTGTTTAGAGAGATGTCGCCATCTGAAAGACCTGTAGCTAAACGCAACACATCGGTAGTGGTAGCTAGTTTTAGGTGAATACCTTTTTTGATGCAAAGTGTAGCCAAATACACTAGATTTTCTTTGAATGCCGCATTTTTAGGAGCCAATTGCTTGTCTAAAAACCATTTAATCTCTTTTTTGTCTTGGACCGTCCATCCAGCAGGAGTGTTCAACAAGCTTTCCCATATAGATTCTAATGCATTAGGTTGTGCCAATTGCAACACTTTGAAATTGATGGCCTCAAACATTTTAGAACGTTCTTCTTTCTCCTTTTGGAGTAGAGTAGGAGCTACACCCCAATAAATGGAGAGTTGTCGAATCCAGTATTCGGCTTCTGACATTTCCAAAACCTCTTTAGGGAAGTTTTGATAAACAATGTATTCGCCAATATTCTTATCGGCTCTAGTTCTTCTCTTTAGAGCTTTTTCAAGCGTATTCCACCATTGAGTTACTTTTTTTTTGTCTTCTATTAAGGCTAGCCCTAGTTGCTTGTACAAGTTTTGGGCAGGTACATAACCATAGTACAATAGATTGGATACTAATGTTCCTAATAGGGCATTAGAATTTTGACTCAACTCCATAGAGGAAGTTGCTTTAAAATCAAATTCTACAAGGTTGCGCTCTAGAAGAATGTCTATTGAATTCATGATACTAATTAGGGGAATTTAGAGATGCTCTAAGATAGGAGAAAAGAAAGAGGAAATTGGTAGCCCTAAACTTTGGATTGTACAAATCAATGTAGAGAAGGAAGGACTACCATGGCCTCGAATAACCGAACTATTTAGTAGGTTGAATAGTTCCCAAAGGAGTAAAATGGACAAAAAAAAGCGAACCATAAAATATGGCTCGCTAAGTATTGTCTTATCAGATATAGAGTATATTTATTCTTTTTTGCAAGCGCCATCTGCACCATCACAACTAGGGCAAAAGCTATACATAGACATCAATGCTTTTCCATTTTCGGCTTCAATTTCTATCTGTTTTTGGATAGCAGCAGTTTGTGAGGCCATCAAATTGGAATGACGAAAATGATATTTTACATAGCTGTTGACCAGTGTCTTGAATGCATCTTTGCCAGCTTCGCTATGGTTAGCATCTTCTTCTATAATTTTAAGTGCAGATTGGAATTCTCCTGTCATTTTGCTAGCGTCTGTATAACCTGTATGCGCTCTGAGAGCTTTGCGAACATTTTTGCAGATATTGCATTTCTCTACAAAATACCGATCAATGTCAGCAATGCCTGTTGCAACTTTTGTTGTGATGGCATCCCGTTGAAGCCCAGAAGTGATAGCATCTTGTAGGAATTGATCCATTGATACATCTTGGTTAGGTTTATAGGTTATTTTAGTTGGGGTTGGATTTGTAGTGGTAGTTGTAACTGTTTTTGTATTGTCCTTAGTAGAAGAACAGGCTGTTAGAGCAAATACAAGAACTAAAATAGATAAGCGAAGGATCATAATTGATAGGGTATTAAAAGCTAGCGAGGGGTCTTAAACCCCTCGCTGAAATATGGTTGTTAAGTTATATTATTATATACTATATCGCTTTATCTTTTGTCACATCTACCCATTTGCCAGCCTTGTTTGCCGAAATACTATTGTCATACATAGCACTACAAGAAACATTAGGCATATAAAAATGACCTTGATAAGCTGCATTCAAATAGAAAGTATAGGTATGTTTTTTAGCAGCTGAAATGTCAAAGTAGGTGTAAACTCGATCATCTCGTACATCTTGATAATCCTTAGGCGAACGAATCGTTTCTACAAAGGCATCATTCATACGCATATTGATAATCTCCCAACCAGAAGGGAAGACTTGGTGCAAGACCATTTCTTCATAGTTTCCACGTTTTCCAGGGTTGGTGATTTCGACCACTGCCATGAAATCGGTGCCTTGAGGCAATTTAGTAGGATCAAGTTTTTTACCATCAATAGTTTGATATTTAATACTCAATTCTACATCGTTTTGAACTTCTGTACTGTTGCCAACGAGTGGTTGCCCTTGTGTGATCACACGTGCAAACAACATTCCTTTACTCGCATTTTTAACATTAACTTTGCTTTGCTTTTTACCGTCTATATCCAATTTGTATTGCACAATAGGTGTTTCTTTAAGCATAGCTTTTTGGACTTGTCCATCAGCTATTTGATAGCTATAATTAACACCAGCACCAGGATCTGTTTTACCTACAAATTTGGCAACAGCCATCAATGAATAAGCCGTAGTTTGTGTAGAATACCAGCTTTTAGAACTCAGTTTTCTAGAGATGCTTTGCAGTACTTTTGCAGCAGCCTCTTTATCTCCCATCATCGTCAGTGTTTCCAAGATCATACCTTCATCACGTAGGTCAGAACCATAGGTGTTGCCCAACTCTCTATAAGGTTCTATATCAGTAGGTAATTTTTTGATAATGCGTTGAGCTACCTGTTTTTTACCTGCTATAGCATAAGCAGCAGCCAAGCGCCATTTTACCTTAGGACTCAATTTCTTGATTTCCAACATACGGTTCATTGCACCCATTTCTGGAGATTTTGCTAATGCTAGTGTGTACAATCTGTATGCTTGCATTAGAGCATCTTGCTGATTGATCTTTCTATTGTTATTGGTTGTAGTAAATGAGTTATTATTATTATTGATAACGATGTTGTTATTGCTATTAAGGATGTTACTATTATTGTTTGGTGTTGGTGTATAGAAATAACGAACACTCCATGATTGAGCAACCGATTTTTGATACTTTTTCCAACGTTTGAGCATATCTTTAGGAACAGAGAAACCACGTTCTTTAGCTTCTAATAAGAAATGCCCTGCATAGCAGGTTCCCCAGTCTGAATGATCTGTACTTCCTGGCCAATAAGCAAACGCACCAACACCTACTTGGAATTGAGGTAAACGCTTGATTGCAGCTTTTACATTAGCTTCGATTTTTGTTTTATCTGAAGCACCTAATGGAATTAGATTGCTAACATATAATTGTGGAAATACAGAAGAAACTGTTTGTTCTATACAACCATAAGGATAGCGAATAAGGTAACCTAAACGCTCTTCTAGATTGATAGGAGGAATACTCGAAATTTCTAATACTCCAGAATTGGTTCCCTTCATTCCTACAGGATCAAAATCAGTAGACCACTCTTTACCAGCTTCTACTACTTCATCATAAATCTGAGTGAGATAAGGATTTGGATTACGAACATCTATTTCTACAGTATATTCAGATACTTCACTGCCACTTACCGCTTTTATTTTAACTTTTGCAATACCTAAAGTCTCTTTTACCTCTAAGTCAAAGTTGATCATTTGATCACCAATCTTCTCGAACTTAACAATTTTGCTTTTTTCGCCATTAATTTTTAGAAGATTATTGGTTTCTATAGTAATAGTAGCCTCTTTGATATTGTCTTCCATAGCAAATGCCGTTACAGGTAAAACTACCTTTTCTTTAGGGCTCAATACTCTCGGCAGTGTACCTAATACCATCAACGGTTTGCGTACAGGAGTAGTTTTGTCTGCTCTACCATAAGAACCATCCTGAGCTGCCACAATCATGGTCCGAACAGAACCAATATAGTTAGGCATTTGGATAGTATGATTAGCTGTTTTTCCTTTTTCGAGGTGGAAAGGGCCTAAAAAGCGTACAACAGCTTTGAAGCGGTTGGCTTTTTTAGCATCATCAGCTCCCATGCCACTACCACCACCAATGGTAAGTATGCGATCGAGCTCTACACCATGAGCACCTAGTACTGCATTGTACATATCCCAAGAAGTAACTCCTAAGGCTTCCTTAGCATAAAAATGATCCCAAAGTTTAGGCGTTTCAAATCGAGTAAGATCCAATAAACCCTCATCTACCATAGCAATGGTATAGGTCATTTCTTTTCCATTTTCTTCTTTGACCGTGATTGGGACAGAACTGTTAGGTTCTAAAACCTCAGCCATATCTAAAACAGGTTCTAAGCGAGTTTCTGGATTTTCTACACGTATAGGCACTATACCATAAGAACGTATAGGTAGATCATTTTCGCTTTGTGCATGAGGTTGTAATAGCGTGACATTGACATAAGCTGTAGGGCTCATTTCGGGAGTAGTTTTGATAAATTCTTTAAACACTCCATCATCATTCTCACTAGCTTTGATGTCTATCCATTTATGAGACAGGATCTTTTGACCGTTTTCAACAGTCAACAATGCTCGACCAGCTTTGCCCGAAGGAATTTGTACTTCTACTTCCTCTCCAATATTATAAGCTTCCTTATCGCAAGAAAAGGCTAGCATAGAGGCTGCTTGTTTGTCATTGAAATTACTATTGCCCCAAGGTGAACCAGCATAAAATACCTCTCCACTGCAATGTCGAGATGCTACATCGCAAGCTCTAATTAGATAACGACTTGCTTCTGTTGGATTGACATCCCAAGTAGCTACACCATTTTCATTGGTAGTGACTTCTTTGGTTTCGATAGCACCCAAATGGCTACTTTATTTAAATTTCATAACATCGTCATAGGTATTATCCCACCACCAACGCCAAGATACTTTGTACATACCTAAACTAACTTTACGGTTAGCGAGTGGTTTCCCATTTTCATCAAGTACAACTAAACTAATTGTATTTTGAGCATCTAAGGTTAGGCGCTTTTCTCCAAAACGATTATTCTCACCTTTGATACCCACATAAGCACTATATGGAGAGAAAGGAATACTAAAGTTATCTGAACTAAATTCTCCTCCTTTTTCGAATGCTCTGATTGTGAATCCTGCTCGCATGTGGCCTGGAGGCGCTGCGGCAAATTCCATAATACCTTTTACTTTAGCAACTCCATCACTGTTGGTATTGCCATTGAATACAGTGAACGGTTGTGCATAATAGGTACGTGCAGGATCATCAAATTCGTATTCATCAAATCCTTCAAAACTGGTGTTGACACTACTCAATGCTACATCTACTTGTCCTCGAATATCACTAGCAGGAGCACCATGCAGCCATTTTACATTCAGATCACCATTTAGATATTTATCAGAAGAAACTAATTTGTCCTTACCCAAATCAAAATTGATTTTTAGTCGATTAGGTTTGACCGTTTCTACTTTCAAGACCTCCGAAAAGGTACTTCCTCCAACTTCTACATTGGCATACCAACTACCTGTAGGTGCATCAGATGCTGTAGCAACATGGAAACTGTACATACCATTTACATGGTCATTGGTGGTATATTTTGCACGCAATTGATCTCTTGCATCTCTTAGTGTAAATGTGACAGGATGGTCATCTGGCAAAAGATTAAGTTTATCTTCTAACACAAAAGTAAGATAAAGAGAATCTCCTGGACGCCAAACACCACGCTCTCCATATATTTTACCCTTAATGCCTTTAGGGTTGAAGGTACCCGATACTGGGAATTTACTAACTGCTAGTTTGTGGCCACTAGTTAGGCGTAGGTAGCCTTTTTGCCCATTGTGGCTAGCAACTACTATACGTGGAGATAGATCTGTAGATATAGTGGCAATTCCTTCTTTATCTGTAGATGTTTTGCCAATACTTTGACTGGTCTGATCGTATAACTCTATAGATACATTGCTAATTGGTTCAGCAGTAAGTAAATCAGTAACAGCTATAAACAATTCTTTGTCCTTACCTTCTTTGGCAATAATTCCAAGATTGGAGGCTAGTACATTTCGAGATACAAATTGCTCACTATTGTAATAATCTTCTGTACAAGGGTCATTGCGACGAGAATAGTTATAATTCCAGTAATGGCGACCATCAAAAAGACTTTTGTATTCACCGTTTTCTTGTAGTTCATAAGGAGATTCTGTAGTAGCCAAAGCTGCATCACTTACATCTACACAGTTGTAAGTAGAATAATCTCTTTTGAATGCAATACGTACTTGGTAGATTGCACCTTCTTCTTCTTTTATTAGGTCATCTAGGTTTAGTGCATAACGTGTCCATTTGCCATTAGGCACTGGTTTTAGATCTTGTAGGTTAACTCGTTTTTGACTAATAATTCGCCCTACATAACGAGTGTCGTTGCCAGATAAACGTTCGCCTTGCAAAAAGTGTAGGATGTTATTTTGATAAATCTTAAAGATTTCAACATCTATAGCTTTTAGGTTGATGGCCTCAAAAGGGAAATAGAGCCCTTCTGTTTTTGGTATAATAACACCTTCTCCAACCAATCTTACTGCTGGTCTAATGCTCTCAAAATGAATAGGCCATTCACTAGGCTCAGGCAAACCTGCTCCATCTATACTTTTGATACCTGCAGCAATTTTTATATTATATTCTCCTTCTAATGGATTGCCAGGGTAGACTCGTAATTCATTACCATCAATGACATAACGTTGCCCATAATAGTTGTTCTGGATAGTAACTAATCCTGAAGGCAACACTGCTTGTATGGGCTGTGAAAACAAGACCATTGCATAAGGATGTGCATCTGATTCTTCTTGCATCACTTTTACATCCAAGACTTTGAAGTCGTAGTTTGGAATGAGCACTTCTTGACTTAAGTCTGTATCTGCCCCAATTCCAGAACCTGCACAAGAAAGTTTTAGTTGGCTTTCTGTATTAGTTCTTTTTACATTAATAACTTCAAACTTGTGTTGGCGGCCACTTGCATTGTGTTCCCAGTTGACTAGCAATGCATCATTGCCAGCTTGTGAGTATTTTAGCATGGCTTGTGCTTCTTCTGGAGTAGTAGCATCCGTAGTATTGATAGTACCTAAAACACGCAATTGGCTAGGGTCTGTGATATCTTGTTCACGCACACCTCTGATTTCCCAATCTACTTGTTGAGATATGGTTTTGAAATCAAAAGTGAAACTGGCTAACTCTTTTGGAATATTAGGATACAATTGTTTTAAATCCACAGTTGCTTTGTGAAGCTGATTGGCTGGGAGCCACTCTTTTGGTGTGAATTTAATGGTATTGGTGGAACTCCAAATAGCTTGTCCTTCTATGGCTGGTTTAAATGTAAGAATACCATTAGCGATGGCTTGGTCTATTTTATCTGAACTTGCTATATCATTGGTTAAGCGGAGCTGTATGCTAGATGCCTTAGAGATCATGCCTGCAGTGTATGCTGCTACATAGTTTTTGTATTTCTCTTTGGTCTCTGAGAATGCACTCGGGACTTCTCCTGGATTATTGCCTGTATTTTTGGGCGTACAAGCCGAAAATGCGAAGATCAGTGCTAGTAGTCCTAGTCCTAATATTTTTTGCATAGTTGTGTTGTTTTTAAATTCTTGGGTGTCAAATGTTATCTAGTTGTATAGGCTATTGAGCCTGAGAATACATAGTAAAATAAAGATTTGTACTGGTTTATCCAATTTTTTGGACTGGGTAATCACTTTTATTGAGTATTTGGTTTTATATCCTTGTTTTTCGGTCGTTTTTGGTTGGCAAATCTTTTAATAGTTTGATTAAACTAATCTAGTTTTTCATGGTTATACTTCTTTCTGTTTCTAAAAAAGATATAATTATGAAGGTATTCAGTTTAATAATATTACTAGGTATGATGGTTAATAGTTCTAAGTTAGATATAGATTTTGGTATTCCAACTGGCGGAGAGAATTGGATGGTTATAAATGATGGGGTAATGGGTGGCCTTTCGGAAGGGGATGCTAAACTTACAGAAAAAAGTATTTTGTTTGAAGGTAAGGTGTCCTTGGCTAATAATGGTGGTTTTGCTTCTTTGCGTTGCCCTTATCAAGACTTAGATTTGTCAGATTATAAAACTATAAAAATGCGTGTGCGTAGTCAAGGAATCGCCTTTGCATTTACGCTAAGTACAGATAGACGATTTTATATTCCTTACTTTAAGCATGATATAAAAACAAAGTCTAATAAATGGCAAACAATCACTCTCGATTTAGCTGATTTTAAGCAGTATCAATTAGGTAATGCAACAGGTGTGAGCCTTACGCAGGACTATAAAGACCAAATCATTCGTATGGGCGTGATTAGTAATGAAAAAAGAGAAGGTTCTTTTGAGTTAGAGATCGACTATATTAAATTTGAATAGTGTGTTATTCTTCCCAGTTTTTTAATAAATCTGGCCTACGTTCTTGAGTACGCTTGATAGCTTGATCTTCTCGCCATTCATCTATCTTTTTTTGATGCCCCGAAAGTAGAATCTCTGGTACTTTATGGCCTTTATAATCTGATGGACGGGTATAGACTGGTGGTGCTAAAAGATTGTCTTGAAAGGAGTCGAAGAGGGCAGATGTTTCATCGCCCAATACACCAGGAATCAAGCGCCCAATAGCATCTACTAATATAGCTGCTCCCAATTCACCACCCGAAAGAACATAATCACCTATTGATATTTCTTTGGTGATGAACAGTTCTCGGACTCGTTCATCTATACCTTTGTAGTGTCCACATAGAATCATTAGGTTGCCTCCTAGGGATAGTTGGTTGCACATTTGTTGATTGAGTGTTTCGCCATCTGGTGTCATGTAGATGATTTCGTCGTACTCTCGCTCTGCTTTGAGCTTTTCGATCATCTTGGCTATTGGCTCTATCATCATGACCATGCCTGCTCCACCTCCAAATTGATAGTCGTCTATTTGGTTGTATTTGTTCATTCCATAATCTCGTAGATTGTGGGTGGCTACTTCTAGTAGGCCTTTGTCTTGCGCACGCTTCATGATGGAGTGCGAAAATGGGCTTTCTAGGAGTTGTGGTACGGCGGATATAATGTCGATGCGCATGGTTTCTGTTTTTTGTGCTGCAAAGGTAATGAATTCTTTTTTATTCCCATTTAAGAGTACACCAAGGCATTATTTGCTCTATTTCTGAGCGTATTTCTTTGGGAACAAGGTTTCCTCTTAAATCTATTTCAAGTAGTTTTTTAAATTGTTTTATTTCCTTTGGAAGCTTAGTGAGCTGATTTTTTTCTAGATCAAGAAAAGTTAATTTGGAGAGGTTACCAATTTCCTTAGGCAAGGCTGTGAGCTGATTTTTATCTAAATCAAGGTATGATAATCGTATGAGATTACCTATCCCTTTGGGCAGAGCTTTCAGTTGATTAGTCCTCAATGAAAAGTATGTTAATTGTGTGAGATTCCCTATTCCCTCAGGCAAGCTAGTCAGTTGATTTTTATCTAAACTAAGAGATACTAATTGTGTGAAGTTGCCTATTCCTTTAGGTAATATTGGTAGCTCATTATTTCTTAAATTAAGGTGTGTTAATTGTGTGAAATTACCTATTTCTTCAGGAAGACTGGTTAACTGATTATTGTCTAAACTAAGGAATGTTAATTGTGATAAGTTACCAATTTCTTTAGGCAAAGTGGTTAGCTTATTATTGTATAGGTTAAGGTATGTTAATTGTGTGAGTTGACCTACTTCCTTCGGTATACTAGTTACTTTATTCCACCACAAATTAAGGAATACTAATTGAGAGAGGTTACCCATTTCCTTAGGTAGCGATGTTAGTTGATTCTCTCTTAAATTAAGGTGTTTTAATTGAGAGAGGTTACCGATTTCCTTAGGCAGTGATGTTAGTTTGTTTTTCTTCAGATTAAGGAATGTTAATTGTCCTAGGTTACCCATTTCCTTAGGCAGTATTGTTAACTGATTCTCCCATAAATGAAGTGAAGCTAATTGTTTGAGGTTTCCTAGTTCTTTAGGCAGTATTGTTAGTTTATTACCACCTAAATTAAGGTGTTTTAATTGAGAAAGGTTTCCTAATTCTTTAGGTAGTCTTGTTAGCTTATTCTTCCTTAAATTAAGGTGTGTTAATTGTGGCAGGTTGCCTATTTTCTTAGGCAATGTTGTTAGACTATTTCTTACTAGAAGAAGAACTTCTAATTGGGAGTGTTCAAATATTATGTTAGGCAATGTATCAAAGCCCCCGATTTGGTGAGATAAATCTAATGCTTTTGTTTTTTTAGTTAGCTGATCTAAACTTTCTGCTAAGATATATTCCTTGCCTGTTGTATCAATCAATAGATACTGTTTATCCCATTTATTTTTTTTGACTTTTGCAAAGCCTGTATTTTTATTAAAAGGTAAAGCTTCTGCATATTGGTATTTAATGACTACCTCACCCTCTTTATTTATAAAACCATATTTATCATCTTTATAAGCCAAAGCAAACTTTCCATCATAAAAATAGAAGGCATTAATGATCTTTTTATTTTTAACTTGTTCTACCTCTACTTGTTCTAGAGCAGCTTGTGTGTTTTTTTGCTCTTCTTCCACTTTTTCTAAAGTTTCAGCTGTTTCTTTCTTTGCTTTTATAGCATCCTTTCTTTGCTGCTCTATTGTACTAAATACTTTAGTCAGTTTTTTTTCAACAGTAGGACCTAGGTTTGGATCACAATCCCGAGCAACTAGATAGTTGAAAATAGCTTTTTTATAGTCTTTCTTTTTGATGTATCGATCACCCGTTTTCATAAAACAAGGGCAATCACTAGCAGAGCATTGTCCAAAGCTTTGGTAGCTGAAGAGTAAGAATAGAGTTGAGATTATATATTTCATAGGTTTTGGTTTATATGAGCTTTTCTTAGACAATGGTGAATGCTAAAATAATGATTTCTTTTTTATTCCCATACAAAGGTGCACCAAGGCATTTTTTGTTCTATTTCTGAGCGTTTTTCTTTAGGTATGGGGTTGTCTATCAAGAATGCTTTTGTTAAATGTTTAAATGAAAAAAAACGGTTAGGCAAATATCTAAGTTGATTTTTGCTAAAATAGGCTACTTTGATTTTTTTTTCTTCAATTAAATCTAACATATCCTTAGAAATTGTCTTTATACCCCATCCTGTAAAGGAAAATACATTTAAAGATTCTAGTTCTTTTACGACAGAAGGAAGAGTAGTAAAGTTATTGTTAGCTAAGACTAGCTTAGTTAATTTGTTAAGATTTTTCATGTTATTAGGGAGCGCTTGGAGTTTGTTATAGGTTAGCCATAATGTTGATAGTTTAGTAAGCTCTCCAATTTCTGCAGGAATGGATAGTAACTCGTTGTCACCTAAAGAGATCCACGATAGCTGAGTTAAAGTACCAATTTCTTTTGGGATATGCGTGAGGTAATTACTATGCAGTAAAAGTATTTCTAATTGGGGGTTGTCTAAAATTTCAGAGGGGAATTTTTCTAAATTTTGGTAGGAAAGATCTAAGGCCTTTGTTTTTTTGTTTAGCTTATATATGTTTTCTGCAAGAGGGTATTCTTTCCCAGATGAGTCTATTAGTAGGCTATTTTTGTCCTTTTTTACTTTAGCAAATCCTGTATGCTTATTAAAAGGTTCTGCTTCTTCATATTGGTAGTCAATAAGTACATCTCCCTGTTGATTAATAAAACCATAATAACCATTTTTGTAAGCTAACGCATATTTTCCCTCATAGAAATAAAATGCATTAATGATCTTCTTATTTTTTTGTTCTTCCTCTTGACTCTTATTTAGTGCTGCTGCTGTCTTTTTTTGTTCTTCCTTTAGTTCATTTAGCAAAGTCTTAGTTTTTTGTTGCTCTGATTCCACTTCTTCTTTAGCTTTTATAGCATCTACTCTTTGCTGTTCTATAGTACTAAATACTGAGGCCAGTTTTTTCTCAATCGTAGGACCTAATTTGGGATCGCAATCCCGAGCAACTAGGTAATTGAATATAGCCTTTTTATAGTCTTTCTTTTGGATATAGCGATCACCCGTTTTCATAAAACAAGGGCAGTCGCTAGCAGAGCATTGCGCAAAGCTTTGGAAGCTGAAGAGTAAGAATAGAGCTGAGATTAAAAATTTCATGGTATAAGAGGTTTTACGTATATATCTAGCTATAAAAGTAGTTAATTCCAAAATATTTTGCACCAAGGTATTTTTTGTTCTATAGTTGTTCTTCTTTCTTTCTGGATGAGACTGTTCCACAAATACAACTCTTTTAGATTTTTTAACTGTTCTATACCTTCTGGAAGATCTTTTAGTTGATTCATGATTAAGGAGACCTGAGTTAGGTTGTGGAGCTGTACAAAACTTTTGGGGAGATAACTAAGACGATTGAAACTTAATCGTAGTGATTTTAGTTGGCTAAGGTTTCCAAAACTCTCTGGTAAACTTTCTAATTTACAGTGGCTTAGTATTAAGACTTTTAGATTTTCAAGGTCTCCAAAGTTATCAGGAAGTTTTGTGAGGTTAAATGATTTTAGTTTTAAGGTTGTGAGGTTTTTAAGTTGGGTAAAAGACTTTGGAAGGTGTGTAAGTTTATTGTTGCTTAGATCTAAAAAGAATAAGTTTTTGAGCTTCGATATAGAATCAGGAAGGGTAGCTAAATTATAGTTCTTTTGGAAGAAGAGTATTTTTAATTGGGGATGTTCTAAAATTATAGCAGGAAAACTATCTAAGTTTTGGTCAGATAGATCTAAAGCTGTTGTTTTTGGGGTTAACTCGTCTAAGTTTTCCGCCAAAATATACTCTTGCCCTAAGGTATCTAATAAATACTGAAGATCTTGTCCCTTTTTTTTGACTTTAGCAAACCCCGTAACTCTATCAAAAGGGAGGGCCTCTTCATATTTGTACTTAATGAGAACTTTTCCTTCTTTATTGATGAAGCCATATTTATTGTTTTTATAAGCTAGGGCAAACTTATCTTCATAAAAATAAAAGGCATTAATAATTTGTTGGTTTTTTGCTTGTTCTTTCTCTATTTGTGCCAAGGCTTTGGCCGTTTCTTCTTTCGCTTTGATCGCATCCTTTCTTTGTTGCTCTATCGCATTAAACAAATTAGTCAGTTTTTTCTCAATAGTTGGACCTAATTTGGGATCACAATCACGAGCAACTAGATAGTTGAAAATGGCTTTTTTGTAGTCTTTCTTTTTGGTGTATCGATCACCTGATTTTAGGAAACAGGGGCAGTCGTTGGCAGAGCATTGTGCAAAGCTTTGATAGCTGAGAGCAAGGAGTAGAAGAAATGAAATATATTTCATGATGATGATGTTTGATTTAGTTGTATTTAACGAACATAAATGAGTTTTTATTCCCATACAAAGGTACACCAAGGCATTTTTTGTGTTATTTGGCTGCGTTTTTCTTTAGGAATAGGGTTTTGTGCTAAGAAAAGCTTTTTAAGCTGTTTCATGTCTAATATTTCAAGGGGAATGGTGGAAATTTGATTTTTAGTTAACTTAAGTTCTCTTAGATTATTTAGGTTTCTGATAGTTGGCGGAATACTTGTTAGTTCATTAGACCTCAAGTTTAGTTTATATAGTTTAGAGAGATTTTCAATCTCAGTAGGGATATGTGTAAGTTTATTATCCGCTAATTTAAGTATATATAGTTTTGTTAGTTGCATTACTCCCTTTGGGATATTGGTAAGTTGGTTTGAGCTTAAGTTAAGTGAGGATAGTCTAGATAAACTTCCAATTTCGTTCGGGATTGTAGTGAGTTGATTATTGGCTAAATCAAGATCATATAGTTTTGTGAGTTTAGTAATTTCTTTAGAGATATTGCTAAGTTTATTATATCCCAATTTAAGATGAATTAGGCTTGATAGGTTCCAGATTTCTTTCGGAATATTGGATAGCTCATTCTCACTTAAATCTAGATAGGTTAGTAAAGATAACTGGCCAATTTCTTTGGGGATATTGCTAAGTAAATTTTCACTTAGAGTCAGCCAAGTAAGGTTAGATAAGTTTTCAATTTCTTTTGGTATAGCTTGTAAATAAGTTTGGTCTAAACTCAACTCTTTAAGTTGAGTAAGTTTAAGGATTCCTTCAGGAAATATTTCTAGTTCATTATACGATAAATCAAGCTCAGAAAGTTTGGAGAGCTTTCCAATTTCTTGAGGCATATTAGTAATTTCATTATAAGATAAGTTAAGTTTAATGAGCTGTGTCAGATCTCCAATTTCTTGGAGGACTTCACTAATATTATTACTAGATAAATTGAGTTCAGTAAGCTGAGTGAACTGGCTAATTTCTTGAGGAATTTTAGTGATGCTGTTGTACTCTAAATTAAGGATTTCTAACTTAGGAAATTGGGTGATTCCTTTAGGAATACTAGTCAGTTGATTGCTGTTGAAATTAAGCTCTTTGAGCTTTGTGAGCTTTGAGATTTCTTTAGGAATATTAGTAAGGTTATTGTGAGATATATTTAATATAGTGAGTTTGGTAAGTTTAGTAATTTCTGCAGGGGTCTTCGTGATTCCACAATTGGTTAAATCCAGTATTTCTAATTGAGGGTTCTCTAATATTTTAGCTGGAAACTTAGTGAGCTTTTGGCTTGATAAATCTACCACAGTGGTTTCGGAAGTAATTTCTTTTAAGTCTTTACTAAGTAGATATTCTTTTCCTGTGGTATCTACCAACAAATAGATTTTATCCTCTTTAATGGTTTTGACCTTAGCTAAACCATATCGATCAAAATCCAAGTCTTCCTTATATTTATAATCAATAACTAAGATTCCTGATTTATTCATTAAGCCATATTTATTGCCTTTACGAACAGAGGCAAATTGACCAAAACGAAAGGATAGCTTATTAAAAATTGCTTCTATTTTATTTTTTGTAACTGATTTTAGTTTTGGATCACATTTTTGTGCTACTAAATAGTTCCTAAGAGCTGTAGGGTAGTCTTTTTTTTGAATGAGTTATCTCCCTTTTTCATAAAACAAGGACAATCATTGGCAGAACATTGTCCAAAACTTTGGAAGTTGAGCAGAAGGAGCAAGCCTAAAATAAAATATCGCATAGGATAGAAAAATTATCGAGTTTGAATGAGGTTAAGTTCGAGTTTGTTTAGGTAGATTTTATCAGGAGATTCATTCCAGATATAAACTTTGACTAAATCTCCAACTTTTAGCTCGTCAGGGACTTTAGTCTCATAGTCAAAACTAGTCCATTCATCAATAGCAATACATTTCTGAAAACCAACACCTATCCACTTATAAACCTCATCAGGGCTGTGCTCAAAAGATAAAATAAGCTTAGCGGTTTGGAAACCAAAAAGATCTCCATCATTGAGTATCATTGTTTTTACCTCTACCCAATTATTTTTTAACTGTAGAATGTTTTCTTCTGTGATATTGTACAGTATAGTTTTACTGAAATTAGGTTTAGTAATTTCTTGAGCAGGCTTTTTTTTGTAATTGCCCATACCTTCTGAAGCGGCATTAAAATCAATAGTTGATAAAGAGTTTTTGGGATAATCCTCCTTACCATTGAGCTGTTCATCAATTTCTAGATATTTGTTGAGACTAATATCCTTTTGAGTACGTCCCCAAGCATTCCAATAAAAAGTAGAAGTAATCCCATCCAATGCTAATATACGATGGTGAAATTGCCATGTCTGAAAGATATTGAGTAGCACTAAAAATCCGTAAATAGGCAAAGCTACCCAGCGAAGAAACTTCCGTTCTGTATAGATATAGTGCATCGCACAAGCAAAAGGTAATGCCCAAACAGCATAAGACTGGATAAATGCTCGCATCCCAAAACAACCTGCATACCACCACATATGCCAACTTAATACAAAGTAAATATTGGCTATAAAATAGAGCAACATACCCCAAAAAAGTTTTTTGTAAGTCTTGTAGAGTAGGGGAATTCCCAATATTGCAAAATACATAATAGGTGTATAAATCAACCAGCCTTTTCGGTAACTAAAGAGTCCCTCTAAGATGTGTGGGTGACTAAAATGAAAATCGTGCCCATCAGCAGAATAACTATTGTAAATCCAATGGCCACTATTCAATTTCCAGAGTAGTACTTGAGGGCTTATCCAAATAAGGCCTGTAACAATCAGGATCAGTACCTGTTTCCAATGTTTAGCAACTAACTGGACCTTTTCTTTTAAGCTGTCTTTAGAATAAACACCATAAAGTATAGGTATGAATAGACAGACAATTTCAGAAGGTCGAGCCAAACAGAGGATGGCAATCATACTACCTATATATATGGTATGGCTAACTTTTTGGGTTTTGTGCCATTCTATAGTATAATAGATAAGTATAGCATATAGCGAGAATAAATAGACATGTGGCATACCACCTTCATAGGTGCTGTAGTTGTAATAATTAGTGCCTAAGGTAACCCCAACTAGAGTGAGTAGGATAACTGCTTGGCTGAAATGAGGTAGCAAGATGCGTCGAAGATAAACAAGACCTAGTATACTATAACACACTACTGCTGTAACTATTCCTACCTGAAAGGGATGCGACAACCCATCGTTGGGATAACTGCTCAAGGCTGCCCAAACATAAGCCAACAGATAAAATGGCAAAAAAAGTATAGATAGCCCCAAAGTATAAATAGGAACAGCTTTACCATTTTCGAATTGACTGAGTTGATATAAGGAGCCTGCTGAAACATTGTATTTGGGGAAATGAACCTCTTGAACAAAGTCAAAACTTCCTAATTCTTGGAAATTGAAGAGGGCAGGAAGGTAGACATAATAGCCATAAACATCCCAAGTGATGATATTAGTGGTGCCCAAAAATACATTAGTGAACCAAAATCCACAAATAAATAAAATAGCACTAATAATAACAATTCCCCACGAAGATATGTCCTTTGGTCGCATAGATACGGTGTTTCCTGATCTTTTTCGTAATTAAGTGAAGGTAAAGTAATTATATTTTGTGAAATAAATATGCAGTGGTTGCACCAAAAAAAAAAATTAGTGCATCATTTCTTATGAACAAGTGCAAGAAGCTATTTATCTTTATTCTAATACCAGTATTGATGACAAATGGAGCTATCAATGAACGGTATGTAGCAGATGCGGAAATTCCGCAATCTACTAATACTACTCAACATTGCCTAACTAAAATTAAAGAACACTTGACTGAACAAGAACTCATAGAAAAGTGTAGACAAAATGATAGGCGTGCGCAGAAATTATTATACGATCGTTTTTCTCCCAAAATGTTTGGGGTAAGCAAACGCTATGTAAAAACGGTTGAGAATGCTGAAGAGGTTATTATAGAGGCTTTCTGTAAGATATTTAAGAAAATGGATATGTATACAGGAAAAGGAAGTTTTGAGGGGTGGATTCGTCGTATAGTAGTGAATGAGTCACTTATGTTTTTGCGCAAGAAATATCGTTTTCACGAACATGCAGACATCACAGAACTGCCTGTAAAGGCTGTGCATGTCACAGTAGAAGATCAATTAGCAGCGCAAGATATTCTAAACTTGCTCGAACAGCTGCCTGTTGGCTATAGAACCGTATTCAATTTGTATGTAATTGAAGGGTTTAAACACCGAGAAATTGCCGAACAACTAGGAATTAGTATCAACACTTCTAAATCCCAGTTAATATTGGCAAAGAAACGACTAAGAGCTTTAGTCGAAAAAGCGCAGCGAATTAGACCACATGAGGGCTAAAAAATACAATGTAGGATATACTACTTTGAGAGCAGTATATTTAGAGAAAAGTAAATAATAGAATGTTAAAGAAAATTTTGAATTAAACCTTGCAAGGGCTTAAGCATTCTAATAAAATAGAGCTTCAGTTTGTTATAAATCCTAAACCAACAACAAATTGAGAAACAATAAGGAATCCGATTACAAAAAAATAAAATTCTAATTCTAATAAAATCATGAGCAGAGACGATTACATTTCTAAGCTCTTTATAGATAACCAAGACAAGCTCGATGAGCGTCCTTCCAACGACCTTTGGGATCGTTTAGAGGCTCGTCTAGATGAGGAACTACCTGTAGAAACTTCTAGTACTACCAAAGGAACTAGCAATGGACGAGCAGGAGGCTCTATTATCTCTATGTCTCGATTTTTGGCAGCAGCATCTATAGTTTTAGCAGTATTTTCAGTAGCAGCATTGTATCAGTTTGCTGATCAGAGCAACTTAGATTCAGGAAATACGACAAGTCCAGCTATAGCTATGAATGATGTTCCTAACGAACGACATGTGTCCGAATTATCAGAAGAAGATCTAGCAGATAGTGAAGAAAACACTAAGGAGAGAATCTTTGAGAAAGAAGATAAGCTTCAAGAAGAACGTATCTTGGCTGAGGTGAGAACATTGGCTGATGTAAAAGAAGATGAAAAGGTAGCACTGGAAGATATAGAAATTGTAGAAGAGGTTACTGAACCTGTTGATGTGATTACTATGGCTGTAGAAGATGACTATGATAACGTGGTGACAACTGACGTTACAGAACCAGGCACTTTTACGGTGACAACAGGAAATAGTACTACAGCTGGTTATACAGGTGGTGGTGCTGGAGATCCAACTGCTACCAATAAAACAGGTGCATATAAAACACCACAAAACTATGCTAATATAAATACTCAGATTAGTAATAGTGATAATAGTAACCAAGTAGTAGATGCTATTATAGAGCAACAACAAGCTTCTAACCTAAATACTAAGCAAAAAGAGATAAAAAATAGTGCTGATACTAAGGATAAGTTGGCAAGTAGAAGAGGTAGCTTGAAAAATAGAAAGAAGGGCAAAAAATCTTCACATCCAATGGCTATGGCTCATCCTAGATTGTATAACTTTGGATGGTTGTTAGGCAAATGGGTTGACAATAAAGAAGGCGAAGGTGAGTCTAGAGAAGAGTGGAAGTTGAAAGATGCTAATACTATAATAGGGAAAGGCTTCAAACTAAAAGATGGTGCAAGTATTTTCCAAGAGAAAATAATAATTGAATACCGTCCAGAGTTTAGACAAGTGTTCTTGCTGATGTATGTAGATGATTCTAAGACTATGGCCGAATACATGTTGACAGATCCAGAGCCAGAGCGTTTGATTTTCAAGCAAAATGATTATTCTCAGCTTCCTGATCAAGTGATTATAGAGCGTGGTATTGATGACTACAAAATTATTATTAATAACAATAATAATATGTTGACACCAGATCAACAACGTTACTTAGACAATAGAAATAGAGTCTCTAGCGTACGAGCTCTACGTGTCTTAGAGTACATTGAAGATTAAAATTTTAATAAAAGTTATTAATCAATATATAGAAGCCTTATCCATTTGGATAGGGCTTTTTTTATCTATCTTAGTACCTGAGGGAATTATTTGTTAAAACTTGCGGTTAGGACTATACTATGAATTTATCCAATAGTCATATCAACCAACAATTGTTGCACCTAAATCTATTATTTAGGCCTACCTCTAATTTTATCTTTCGACGACGATAAGACTTCCTTTCTTATTAATTCTCCATTATAATTGTTTTTTTTAATTTTGGGCTTCGAAGTCCAAATGACCTTATTGTCTGATGTAGACATTTAAAAATTAGTGTTGATTATGAATATAGAAGAAGCTATAAAGGATAGTGTTTGTCAAGCAATACAAGCATTATATGATAAAGAAATATCTCAGAAGCAAGTCCAGATCAAAAATATACCTAAGGAGCAAGATGGAGATTACAGTGTAATCACTTTTCCTTTTGCAAAATTATTGGGTAAAGCACCTCAACAGATCGCTGAAGAATTGGGCAAATACTTAGCTGACGAAACGGCTATGATTAGCAACTACAATGCAGTCAAAGGCTTTTGTAACCTGAGTATTGGTGATGGTTATTGGTTAAGTTTTTTGAGCGAAGTGCTCCAAAATTCTAACTATGGACAGCATCCTGCCAATGGAGAAACCGTAGTGGTAGAATACTCGTCGCCAAACACCAATAAGCCTCTACACTTGGGGCATATTCGGAACAACCTTTTGGGTTATGCTAGTGCCGAAATCTTAAAAGCGGCTGGTTATGCTGTCAAAAAGGTGCAAATCATCAATGATAGAGGAGTCCATATTTGCAAAAGTATGTTGGCTTGGCAAAAGTTTGGTAATGGCGAAACTCCTGAATCTTCAGGAATGAAAGGTGACCATTTGGTAGGCAAATACTATGTACAGTTTGAAAAAGCTTTTCAGGCAGAGTATAAGGTTTGGCAAGAGAGTGAGGAAGCTAGTTTAAAGCTAGGAGAGTGGTTAGCTAATGAAAAGGTAGTTGCTAGAGTTGTGAAGCAGTTGACTAAGAAAGATAAACCAAGTGATGCAGAAGCATTAAAAGCATACTTCTTCAAAGACGTATATAAAAACAAATATTTCAACGAATATAGCAGCATTGGCCAAGAGGCTAAAACTATGTTGCAAGACTGGGAAGCTGGCAAAAAAGAGGTTAGAGACCTATGGCTGACTATGAATGGTTGGGTATACAAGGGATTTGAAGCAACTTATAAGCGGTTAGGTGTTGATTTTGATAAGTTATATTATGAATCAGAAACTTACCTAGAGGGTAAGAATATGGTAGAAACGGAGTTGGCTAAGGAGGAAAGCATCTTTTTCAAAAAAGATGATGGTTCTACTTGGATAGACTTAAAAGATGCCAAACTAGACGAAAAAGTAGTCTTGCGGAAAGATGGTACTTCTATGTACATCACGCAAGATATAGGTACAGCCAACTTGCGGTTCCAAGACTATAAGATGGACAAAATGGTTTATGTAGTAGGAAATGAGCAAGATTATCACTTCAAGGTATTGTTTGAAATCTTGGCTAGACTAGGTCACCCTTATGCTAAAAACTGTCATCACCTTTCTTATGGAATGGTCAACCTAACTACTGGGCGGATGAAATCGAGAGAGGGGACAGTGGTAGATGCTGATGATCTGATGCAAAGCATTTATGAAAATGTGAAAAAAGAGTCAGAGGATAGAGCTATGCTAGATGGTTTGAGTGATGAAGCCAAGCATGAGATTTGGGATAAAGTAGCTTTAGGAGCACTTAAGTTTTATATCTTGAAGGTTGAGTCCAAGAAGTCAATGATTTTTAATCCTCAACAATCTATTGAGCTGCAAGGGCAAACAGGACCTTATGTCCAAAATGCTTATGTGCGGACACAAGCTGTACAACGGAAGTTTGAGACTAAGGACTTCAAACTAGTTTCTTACGAGAACTATCAGTTGCATGATGTAGAACGGGATATCTTGATCTATGTGCATGATTATCCAAATGTAATACAAACTGCTGCCAAAAACTATAATCCTGCTGATATTGCTAATTATATATATAATCTAGCAAAGGCTTATCATAAATTTTGGAACGATGTAACTATCCTAGATGAGAATGATTTAGCTGGTGCTTCTTTCAGATTAGATATGAGTAAAGCAGTTGCTGTAACCTTACTAAATGCGGCAGCTTTGATTGGTATACACATGCCAGATAGAATGTAATAAAATCTAAAATATTATTTTTGATAAAAGCGAAAAATCAATCCTCTGATTTTTCGCTTTTTGCATAACTTCGATTGATCCACATTTTTTTTAATAAATTCTCTCGACCTTCATCTGTAGCTACTTTTATTGACCAAACAACAGCTAATAGAAGTGTAATAATGCGAAAAATATTTATAGGATTATTTCCAATAACATTCGTATCTATGCTAAACATAGTCCAAGTCAAATCCATAAAACCATGTAAGAAAATTACAGGCCAAAGGCTATTCCATGCAAAATAAAACCAAGCAAATCCAGCACTAGCAAGTGCCATCAATAGAAATATAAAAAAGGCTTCTGATGAATTATTAGCTTGATATAAGTGTCCTAATCCAAAGAATAGTGCAGGAAGGAGATTGGCAGGGAAAAAACCCCATTTAGCATGATAAAACAAAAAGCCAAATAAAAAACCACGAAATATGAACTCCTCTCCGAATCCTGCTAAAACTAAGTCTCGATAAACCAATTGTAGTGTTAATTCACTATTCCACTCAAAGAAATAGGCATAGCCCAAAATCATAGGAAGACAAAGTACAAAACCTGTGACAAGACCTTTCAACACATTGCCTTTCAAGCCTAAGTTGGCAACTGATGTATTTCCGTATAAGAGCTTATTACAGATTAACGCAATGCTAATACCTGTTAGTAATATAATGGAGCTTGAATAGATAGAATCCATAGCATTCCATGTTTCTGCGCCGAATATTACATAAGCCCAAAAATATTTGGCTTTTTGATAAGCTAAAAAACTTATAGCAATAAGGAGGGAAGGGTAAACTGTCTTTTTCATAAGCCTAAAATAACAAAAAAAAGGCCAAGCAAAAATGCTCGGCCTTCCATTATTAGGGGAATAATAATTAATCTTATACCTGAATGAATGCTTTCCAAGTACCTACATTTTGGTAAGTCTTAAGATCTTTCTTAGCGAAAGCAATCAATTTTTCCATTTTCTTGCCATAACCTTTGTGATCCCAACAAGCTACAGTCATCACAATACGATCACCAGTACCTTGGTTTGGCCAATCAACACCTGCACGCTTGAAAAATTGTACATGTGGAGTTTTTAATTGAGCCACAACGGTGTTGTCCATTTGGTTAACAGCTTTTTTACCTTTAGTTTGCATCGAAGTAGCAAACCATGCAGCAACATAAGCACGTTTAGCAGTTCTCAAAGCTTGCTCACGGTATACTACAGGAGCTTTTTTCTTAGTGTACTTGCTTTGAATCTCTTTCTTGATTTTATCCCAGTCTGCTTTTACAGTACCAATAGCAGCTTGAGCTTTTTTGAGTTTTTCATCATATTGCTCTTGAGTCATACCATCAGTCTTCTTAGTAGCACCTGATACTTTCATTAGAGCTTGAGCCACTTTAGCTAATGCTTCCAATACATCATTGTATTTAGCTTTCATAGCTACAGTAAATACTTTTTGTATTTCTGCAGTGATTTGCATACCCTTATCTGTGTATACAGGGAAACTAAATGCATAAGTGATTTTTTCTTTCACTTGCTTGATCAAATCTCCAACTACTGGGATATTTTCACCTTTAGAAATTAAATCTGTTACTGTACCTACTATTTTTGTAGCTTTTTCTACCAAGCCACCACCTACAAGGTCAGCTAATGCTTTTACACCAAGAGTAAGTATGTCGAATACTAGTCCACGGATTTTAGTGATCATCGCCCAGAACTTCTCTTGCAATTTCTTTAGTTGAGAGAACCATTTGTTGGCTTCAACAAAAGCTTGAGAAGACTCAGAACCAGCCTGCATGTGCTTAGTAAACTTGTGATCTACATTGATCTTAGTTGCTAAGAGATCTTTTTCGATAGCATCTAATACACCTTGAATCTGACCTTCTAAAGGACTAGATTTCAATCTGTCAGGAACAGTTTCTCCAAATAGTTTTGTAGCATCATCTTCACTGATACCAGAACCTGTTTTGTCAATTACCATGATTTTATCCTCACCAACAAATAGTTTAGATTGATCTGGGAATTTTTCTTTCCAAACATCTAAGTATTCTCCAGCAGATTTGTAAACGCCTAATAAACCATTTTTAAGTTTATCAAAGTCTTCTGTTCCTTCTTTAGTGATCAAACCAGCTAAGAATCCAGCAGCTTTAAGCTCAGCTTCTTTCTTCATTTCTAGAAGTTTCTTAACCATCTTCTCATCCCAATCAGTTCCAGGTAACCAATCTTGAGTTTTGAATTTATCGATCAAATCCCAAGCGCCTTTTACTACATCCTTGGCATCTTTGTTTTTGAAACCATTCACAATACGTTGAACATCGCTCAACATGCCAGAGACAACCCCCAACCAAGCTTGCGCCATTTTGATGTATTCTTTGAATTTCTCAGCATATTTCTGAGCTTCTTTCAAGAATGGCTCTAAAGTTTTTGTTTTGAAGTCATCAACTTTAGCAATCAATTTGTCATCCCAATCTGTATAAGGAATATTTAGAACGTCTTTGATGCTACCATTCCAAAGTTTTTCGATGTTTTTGTACCATTCTGGCATATTACCATCAGTACCAACTACAACATCTACACCTTCTATTACTTTAGACAAAACATCTTTAGCAGCACCGATGTAAATTTTTACTTTACCAATAGCGTCATCAGACTTCTTACTATTTGCAACAGCATTATCAAAAATTGCTTTAGAATCAGCGATCAATTTTTTAGCTATATCTAATTGCTCTTTAGAACCTTTAGCAGCCTTGTCGAATTCTTTTTTAAGAATTTCGATTTGACCCATTTTCTTAACAATGATTTGCTGAACTTTTCTAGCATCTTCAAGTAGGCTTCTTCCTTTAGCAACCCAACCTTGAACATCTTTTATTTTAGCTTTCAAACCTTTGAAGATCGCAAACTTACCAGCTTTGATCAAAAACTCATCAGCTTGGTTTAAGAAACCTTCTATTTGATCTAATATATTTTTACCATCAGGGCTTCCTCCTAGGATATTACCTTTAAATAAACCGGCTACCTTATTATATAGGTCTTCAATTACTGATTTATCTCCATCGCTTGCTTTTTTTGCAACACCACTTTCTACAAGAGCTTTTTGAGCCAACTTTAGGGTAGTTGTTACTTTCTTAGCTGCAGCAGCAAATTGAGAGTCTTTTAAAAGACCTTTTTTACTTGCAAGTTCGAGCCATTGCTCACTTTTTTTAGAAAGCTTTTTCAGTGCTTTTGCATTAGATTTAGCCATAGTTTTGTATAGTTTTTATTGAATTTATTAGTTTATTTCTCTTTTGATGACCAAAAGGTACGTCGAAAAACTTGAATAGACAAGCTATTTTTGAAAAAAAAAAGATTATTTAGCATTTTATATTTTTAGTTTTGAAATATCATTTTTTTTCCCTAGTTTTGGAAGTTTTTGTTTTTTAGACTTCCAACTTTTTAACGACCTCCCAGTTCTGGATTTGACTGTTAGTATGGTGAAAATACAATTGTTTTAGGTCACTGTTGTATCGTATTAATAGGGTCTTGGGGATATTTTGTTTGTTTTCGGTTGAGCTGAGATGCTCTAAAGAATCAAAAGTTATGCTTGCTAATATTTGATTGTGGCTTAGATTAAGAAAATCTATTTTTTGGAGACTTTTATCCCGCAAATCTATTTTATACTTCCCTTTAGACCTGCCAGATATGAACGGTAGAAATACATTTTTGAAATGCTTAGAAAACTGGTTGATTTTCTTAAAAAAGAAATGATATTTGCCATCTTCTATATGTATAGAGCCTATCTGTCTATTCTTAATGCGAGTATCACTCATAAAACCAGTGCCTTCACCCCAAACATCATAATAGCCTTCCAATAAATTTTGTATATTCATAAATGTGTTTTTATACTGGTAATCATAATCTTAACCTACTTTATATAACCCCAGTAATATATTAAAATGAGTGAAATAGAAGAAAAAATAAAAGAATTGATCTACAATCCATCTATAAGAGTACAATTAAAAGGTTGGAAATTGGATAAAGCTGAAAATGAAGGTAAGTTAAGGGGGAAGTTAGAAGAGGAACACAAAGATTTGTTGGTAGCAACAGGTTTGAGCTTAAATGAACTATTAAGGGAAGATATGTTGGTGATTAGAAATTCTAGCACTAAAAACCTGAAAATAACTAACTTACCAATGCTCAAACAGTTTTATAACGATACTTCCTTGACAAGTTTAGAGCTAACTAATTTGCCTCAGCTCAATAGAGTTAGTGGAGGAAAGCGAGCTATAGGCATACTAAAGTTAAATAACCTACCCGAGCTCAAAGACATATATTGGTCTGATAACAAACTTAAAAGTTTAGAGTTAGAGAACTTACCAAGCTTAAAACTTTTGGCTTGTGACAATAATCAGCTCACAAATTTAGACTTGCCCACTTTGCCTAGTTTAGAAGATCTTAGTTGTTTTGCCAATAAACTGACTACTCTTTCTATTAGCAATCAACCTCAACTTCAAAAATTGAATTGCATTAATAATAAGATGATAACTTTGGAATTGAGTAATCTGCCTAAGCTAAATGTGATACGATGTTATTATAATAACTTGACTAAGTTAGATCTTAGTGAGCACACTACCTTAGAATATTTGATGTGTAACAATAATCAATTAGAAAGTTTGAATGTGCAAGGCCTAGAGATTTTGAAAACTTTGTATTGCCAAGAAAATCCATTAAGAGAATTAGATTTAAAAGATTTGCCTAAACTAGAATTTCTAAAAGTAGACGATACTGTTAGTGTTATAAAATAGATACTATGCTCAAGAAAGTATTAAAGCGGATAGCAAAAGGATTCCTTATACTATTATTATTATTGGTAGTGGTTTATTTGTTAGGACCCCGTCCTCGAAAACCTATTTTGGATGATACTCCAATGGTTTTGAGTATAGGTTTGGAGGGATTGGATACTTATGTGCAAGATAAAGAAGCTCAAGTAACCAACCTAAAAATTAATAATCAAGCAGAAATAGTATGGATAGATTCTGTTCCTACGCAAACAAAATACAGCATTGTTTATCTGCATGGATTTTCGGCAAGTCATGCAGAGGGAGATCCTATACATCGGAATATAGCTAAACGTTATGGAGCCAATTTGTATTTATCTCGGCTAGCTAGACATGGTATCAATGATTTGGATATCTGGGCCGAAATGAAAGGAGAGGAACTGATAGAGACTACCAAAGAAGCTATAGCTATAGGCAAAAAACTAGGGGAGAAGGTTATTTTGATGGGCTGTTCTACAGGACTTACTTATGGACTATATTTAGCTGCTAATGATCCAGATATTGTTGGGATTGTAAGTTATTCTCCTAATATAGATATGTATGACCCCAAATCTGCCTTATTAGCTGGGCCTTGGGGCTTGCAATTGGCTCGATGGATAGTTGGAAGTAAGCACCGAGAATATGAGGCAACAGAAGATGTGAAAAAATATTGGATGAATAAGTATCGCATAGAGGGACTGATTGCGCTCAAAATGGTGATAAATCAAACTATGGTAGAAGAGGTGTTTCAAAAAATTAAACAACCCTTATTTTTGGGCTATTATTATAAAAATGAAGAAGAACAGGACAAGACTGTCTCCGTAGCAAGAATGTTGGAGATGTATGAACAGCTGGGCACAGCTAATGATCAGAAAAGAAAGGTAGCATTTCCTGATGCAGGAACACATGTCATTAGCTCTAAATATCATTCAACTCCAGAAGAGTTAGCCAAAGTGGAAAAGGAAACTATCTTGTTTTTGGAAGAAATAATGAAACTGAAGCCAGTGGAATAAAAAATGAGGTGTTGATCATAAAATCAACACCTCATTATATTATAATGATTGCTTAGTTACTAAGCTTCTAATTTCCAATCAATTCCTTCAAGATTTTGTTTAGCTAGATAAGCATTTGCCTGAGAAAAATGCTTGTTGCCCAGAAATGCATTTCCAGCAAGGGGAGAAGGATGAGCAGCCTCTAAGATTAAGTGTTTATCACCATCAATCAAGCTGGCCTTCTTTTTGGCAAAACCGCCCCACAACATAAACACAACACCTTCTCGTTCATCAGATATTTTTTTGATGACAGCATCCGTAAATTTATGCCAGCCAATCTTGCGATGAGAACCCGCTTTTTTATGCTCTACAGTCAGCATAGCATTGAGCATAAATACACCTTGTTTTGCCCAAGATTCTAAATGACCATGCTTAGGAGATACAAAACCTTCTATATCTTCTGTCAGTTCTTTGTATACATTGCGTAAAGAAGGAGGAACCTTTTGCCCCAAAGGAACAGAAAAGGATAAACCATGTGCTTGGTCTGGACCATGATAAGGGTCTTGCCCCAATATCACAACCTTAACATCAGCAAGTGGTACAATATTAAAAGCATTAAAAATGAGTGGGCCTGGAGGGTAAATTGTTTTCCCCGCAGCCTTTTCTTTTACCAAAAAATCTTTGATTTCTAAGAAATAAGGTTTTTGGAATTCCTCGTTTAAGGCTGCTTTCCAACTGTCTTCAATTTTTACGTCGTTTACTTCTGCCATTAGTAGGATTTTAAAATAAGAAGATGTTTAAACAACTTCTAAAAGTGGACAAATATGCATAAGTCAAAAGTCATACAAAAAATAGCGCAGCATGCTTTGATGCATAGCTACGCTAAATTATTATAAACTAGTCAGTTTGTCAAGTATTATTTAACAAGACTTTGGAAAGCCTCGCCCATGAAATCAGCTTTACCACCTTCCATTGCTTCGTTAGCTCTACGTTGCTCTTTAGGGTTCAAACTGCTAAATTTGATTTCTGCCATATAGAAAGCAATATCAATATCACTATCTCCAAGATCAGAAGTATCTACTCTATATTGTAAGAATTTGCCTTCTGAACTGAAAATTAGTTTTTGATGAGGCAACCCATCCAATGGTTGAGTTTCAATAGAAGCTTTTCCTTTGCTCTCATCAGTGATTTTGTATACACTACGAATATCCTCACCAATAGGACGGTGTACATACAAGCCACAGTCTGCTAAGCTCAAGAAACCACCTGCTGCATTGTTCAATGCTTCATCCATACCGTCTCCTAAGATTTGGCTTAATGTAGGGTTTTTCTCTTTTGTTTTAGCTACATCCAATTTCCAAATTTTACCAAACAGAGGTTTTAGTGCAGCAGAAGCTGCATTGGTAGGGAATTCTGGAGTATACTCTTCTATATATTCTTTTTCTATGTCTCCAGTAAGTGCAGCCAATTGATCAGGACAGTGAGTCTCCAACAATTCAAATGCATCAAATTCTCCTTGGTCATCAGCCTCATTCCAATGTTCAAAAGCTTTGTCTAAATTGCCTTGTTGTTGGAACAAGTGTCCTAAGCTCATATGTCCTTTCGATTCGTATAGTGGATCTTTCAATATACCCTCAAATGCAGCTTGAGCTTCTGCCATTTTGCCTAAATCCATTAAAATTTGCCCACGTTTTTGGAGCAATTTCCATTCTGGGTAAACTAAATCTAAACCAACTTTTAGGTACAATAAAGCACCTTCAGGGTCATTTTCTGCTAAATTAATATCTGCAGCAATTAGATAAGGAATATCAGATTTGCCATCAAACTCAATAGCTTTTTTTGCATCAGCCAAAGAACCACCATAGTTTTTAGCGTTTAAACGAATCCAAGCACGGCGCTCATAAAGGTCGATTTGAGCCTGGCCATTTTCTTCTTCTTCTTGAGCAATAAGAATGTCCAATTGTTTCTCTGCATCTGCATACTCATCCAAATCCATCAAAAATTCGATATATCCAGAGCGTAAAGCGCCATCATCAGGATCAGCTGCTAATACTTTTTCATATTCAGTTTTTGCTTCCTCATTGTTACCTTGTAAACTAAGGATTGCAATTTTAGCAAAAATAGCTTCCTCATTTTCGGTATCTATAGCCAAGATACTTTCTATATCAGCCATAGCTTTATCATAATCTTCATTACCTGCATGAATTTGAGAGCGGTGCATTAGAGTCTCTAAAGAATCAGGTTCCTGCTCCAATACAGTATCTAAGTGACCAAGTGCTTTATCATAATCTCCATTAGCTATAGCTATCAAGCTTAGAGATATATTAGCACCTATGTTTTTGGAGTCAGCAGCAAATACTTTTTCAAATGCAGCTTGTGCTTTTTCATGTTCCCCATCATTCGCTAGGGCATGAGCCATTTGTACTTGATGTTCTAAGTTGCTAGGCTCAGCTGCAGCAGCATCTTTAAAGCTTTTAGTCGCTACAGCATAGTCACCTGTCATCATATAATAATGACCAGTGTAATAATGATAAAAACCTTCACTACCATATTCTTCACTAGCTATATCGGTCAGGCGATCCAGTTCATCTGCGCTGTGATCCTCTAGTGCCTGTTGCAAGGCTGCTAACAATTGTTCTTTATCCATCTTTAATGAGTTTTGATATTGGAAACTAAGTTCTATAGATTGTTAAATAAATTTAGGTTATTGTTCAAATTGGTCTGCAATATTCGAAAAAATATCACTCATAAATTCTCCAGCCAATTTTTTCATCTTGTTCTGAAATTGTTCTTTATCCATTGGTGTAATATTACTAGGATCAATAGCTTTGAAGTAAAGTTTTACACCAGGATTTATTCCCTCCAGCGTTAATTGATTATCTATAAGTGTAATATCAACTGTTTTTGCAGGCTTTCCATTGGTAGGTTGCCCATAAATAGTTAAACTGTCTGCATCTTCTTTTTCTATCCTAAAATAAGCCTGCATATCATCACGAGCAGGGTTCATAAAGACAAAAGCACGTTCAGAAATAGTAACAGAAATATGCTCCAAGGCACTCAACATCATTTCTCTAAAACTATCAGGTAGTTGAGCAAAAGCTTGTTGATTATTACTTATCGTAGCCTCTTTATCAATACCCCATATTTTACCAAATAGCCTTTTTAAGAAAGGGGATTGTTTATTTTGCTCTAAAGCACCTTCAAATTGTTTGATAATAGCCTCTCTTTGCTCTTTTTCGGCAGCTTCTACTATATCACTACAGTGTTCTTGTATGCGATCGTTTGCTTCAGAATGATGATGGTCTTCTGCTTGTTTCCAAGCATTATAAGCCGCTTTTAGGTCTTCTTTTGCCAAATAAACTATTCCTAACTGATAGAAACCATCTTTTTGAGCAAAACGATCTTTGCTCACTTCCTCAAAATCAGTAATAGCCTTGTCGTAATCCTTTTTTAGTAAATGAAGTTTCCCCCTTTTTAGGTGCAATTCCCATTTTTGAAAAGAGGTGTTTTCTAAGGCTTTACTCAAGTTATCTATAGCTCCATCTAGATCGCCTGTATGGCTAAGTGCCTCTGCTAAATCTGCATAAGCCGAATTGTCATTTTTATTTTTTTTGAGGTGTGTTGTCAAATCATCAATAGCCTCTGTGTAATTAGCGTTTTTGAGATAAGCTTTTCCTCTATTGCCATAACCAGGAGTCCACCCCTTTGCAATATCCAATTCTATGGATTGATTATAAGCTGCTATAGCACCTTTAAAATCTTTTGCCTGTATCAAATAATGGCCTAAGTTGGAAGGATGTACACTAGTATCTGGCTCTAATTCGTGCATTTTTTGGTAGTCCAAGATGACTGCCTCTTTATTTTTTAGACCTTGATTTATGCTGATTCGTTCTTGATACGCTTTTATATCATCAGGGCAGGCTTCAACCACTATATTTATGTCTACTAAAGCTTTTTCTCGTTCATTGGTATTGCCTAAAGTTCTTGCTCGAAGTTTGTACGCCTCATAATGAGTGGAATCTTGTTCAATTACTTTAGAGAAGTAGGGAAGTGCCTTTTCATGCTCCCATGCTTCTGCATGATATTGCCCTAATTCAAATAAGACTTGCACATTATTAGGTACCTCAACCTCTAAGGCATCATAGATAGCCTTAGCACCATCTTTATCATTGTTTTTGCGTTTAGCAAAGGCGAGTTTTAGTTTAAAATCAATGTTATCAGGAGCAAGCTCAACAGCTTTTGCAAAAGCTGTTTCAGCATCAGCATAAGTCCAACGCAACAGATGATACTCTCCAGTATATTGTTGAGTGAATAGTTCGTTGGGATACGTTTCTTGTGCCTTTTGGACAAGGTCGCCAAGATCAAAAGATTTTTTTGCTAAAAGCGCGCTCTGAAGTTGTTCTAGCAGCTGCTCTTTATTCATAAAATTGGGTAACTAAGTTGGGTAATCAAAAGTGTATTTCAATTCAATGATTTTATAATCATTCCGTTAAATTAGCAAATTCTATCCATTAAGAAAAATAAATTTGGCTACTTCGTTAAAATTTTATAAGTAATTGATTATCAATAATGTTTTTTCAATTAGTTCTCTTTTCTTATTACTTGATTATCAATAGATAACAAGCTAATGAAGCTTAGCTGAAGTTATAAAAATAAGGAATTTGTTGCTTAAAAAGAGTGAACCATTTCTAACTTAAATCGTTCATCCTGAAATGGAAATTAGCAAACGCTCTCCAAAAATATTTTTTTATTTAAAATAAGACATAGTTAGTTCAATAACTTATGGTTGTTGTTAAGTCTTTGATAATTAAAATAGTAGCCTATAGTAGTTGTTGGTGTCTCATAGCTCTCTTATAGATTGTAGATAGAGAAATAAAGTTTAGGACCCAATATCTCAAGACTAATACCTATAACAAGGAATGTACAAATAGGAGCACATCTTTGTCAGAAAATGGTTATAAAACGATGAAGGACTAGATGTTTATACACAGATTTTTGCATCTTTGAGAGAAAGAAGCAAGGTTAGCCTTCTTTTTGACCAAACCAACCAAATTATATTTACCGATTATGATGATGACTATAAACAGTTGTACCACCTCTCCCAAACATTTATTACTCTTTATAGCAATAGCATTTTTATGCTGTTGGTCAACCTCTTCAATAAAGGCACAATCCAACACAGAAGAAGCCTATAGAGATGTTGTTGCCAAAACCAATACTCAAGAGTTACAAAAACTAAGTAAGCGTTTTGATTTGCAACACAAAAAGAGTTTAGAAAAGGCTTTGGAACTAGCTAAAGAAAAAGGCTGGGTTATCAAGCAAGAATATGAAGATGGAACTGCTATTGAGTTGCAAGGAGTAGATGAGTTTGGTTCTCCAATCTACTATCAAACCAATAATGTAATTGCTGCACAAAGTACAGGAACAGATTTGGTGCATACAGGAGGTGGTTTAGGTTATAATTTGGAAGGATTGGGAATGACAATGGGCGAGTGGGATCAAAATCGCTGTAGAGTGTCGCACCAAGAGTTTACAGGGCGAGCCTATCAAGCAGATGGATCTACAGCTAGTTTGTCAAGTCATTCTACACATGTCGGAGTTACTATGATTGGGGCAGGTATCAATGGAATAGCCAAAGGGATGGCTCCTCAAGCATCTCTAGCCGTTAACAGTTGGGGGAATGATGAATCTGAAATGGCTAATCAAGCGGCCAATGGGTTGTTGATCTCACAACATTCTTATGGTTCTATTACAGGTTGGTATGCTGACTATAGTAATGGGTTAGGGGAACATTATTGGTATGGCAACACAAATATTAGTAATGCAGAGGATTATCGCTTTGGAGTTTATAATAATCATACTAGAGATTGGGATATGATTGGATACAATGCTCCTTATTACCTAATTGTAAAATCTGCTGGAAACGATAGAGGAAGCTCTCATAATGGTACTCATAAAGTAATGAGTAATGGAAATTGGATAATTAGCACAGCTTCTCGAAATAGTGATGGCAATAGTGATGGCTATGATTGTTTGCCAACAGCGGCTAATGCCAAAAATATATTGACAATTGGTGCTGTAGACGATGTAGCAGGAGGTTATACAGAAGCTTCCGATGTTTCTATGAGCTCTTTTAGTAGTTGGGGGCCTACTGATGATGGTCGTATCAAGCCTGATTTAGTAGGAAATGGAGTAGGTGTTCTTTCAGGTACATCAGCTTCCGATTCTGCATACTCCTCATACAGTGGTACTTCGATGGCAGGCCCAAATGTAGCAGGTTCTTTATTGTTGGTGCAAGAACACCACAAGAACGTATATAATAAGTTTATGCGTGCTGCTACCCTTAAAGGGTTGGCCATACATACAGCCAATGAAACAGGCCCTGCTCCAGGTCCTGATTATATGTTTGGTTGGGGCTTGCTCAATACAGCTGGAGCCGTTCAACATATTACTAATCCTCACGATGAGTTGGTTGAGGCTAGTTTGCCAGATGGAACCACTTATAGAAAAACCTTTTATAGCGATGGACAGAAACCAATAAGAGTTACTTTGTCTTGGACAGATGTACCAGGAACTGTAGGGACTGCTGCATTGAATGATAATACAATTAAGTTGGTGCATGATTTAGATGCAAGGGTTATTGCTCCTCAAGGGAATACTTATATGCCCTATATATTGGATCCTGCTACTCCTTCTGCTCCTGCTACATTTGGGGATAATATTAGAGATAATGTAGAGCATTTCTATATAGAGGCTTCTTCTATGGGATATTATACAGTAGAAGTTACCCATAAAGGGACCTTAACCACAAGTAATCAAGACTTTTCGCTCATTATTTCTGGAGGTGGTGTAGAACCTATAATCTGCTCAGAATGGGATACTGCTTGGACACATAATAACAACACACATACAAGTACAGGTTATAATATAGCTAGCGATGCCTTAGGCAATACTTATGCTAGTGGATTGTTTTCGGGCAATTATACCTTAGGTTCAACTACACTTAGTAGTGGTGCGGCTACACAAAATTACATTGTCAAGTATGATGATCTCAATCAAGTACTTTGGGCACAAGCAGTTATAGGGCATGACAACAACATGATCCGAAAAATAGAGGTAGATCAAAATAATAATCTATATCTAGTAGGAACTTACGTTAATGATGTAACTGTAGCAGGAACTTCATTTTCAAACACAACGAATAAGCAACGCAATTTTATAGCAAAATTAGATCCGAATGGAAGCTTATTGTGGGCGAAAGAAATAGTAGGAACGGATGAAAATGCTGCTTCCGGTTTAGTGGTAGATAGCAATAATGATGTTTATATCGCAGGGCATTTTTATGGTACTGCTACTTGGGATGCTACACATATACATACCAATACAGGAGTAGGGAGTGATAGTTATGTAGCTAAATACAACAGTGCAGGAGCCATACAATGGGTGCAAACTTTTGGTGGTTCAGCATCTGATGCTTTTTATGCCTTAGCTATTGATCAGAATGATAATTTGGTAGCCGGTGGAATGTTTTATGGCACGGCTTCTTATGGAGGACCTAGTTACAACTCAGCTGGAGATGCAGATATGGTTGTTCTTCGTCTAAGTAGTGCGAATGGTACTGCGCAGTGGTCTAAACAAATTGCTGGTACCGGAAATCAAGTCTTATCACATATTTCTACAGATATATCTAATGCTGTCTATATAGCAGGAACCTATCAAAATAGTATAACCTTTGCAGATAATACACACAATGCAGCAGCTTCGTTAAATGTTATTTTAGCTAAGTATGATGAGAATGGATATGAGCAATGGGCTGTGCCGTTCAATAGTACCAATAATGTAACTGTAGGAGATTTAGCTGTAGATAATTATACAGCTTATTTGACAGCTAATTTTAAAGCTACTCTAGCTATAGGAAGTAGTGGTGTCATTGGCCCTGCATCTGGCCCAATGGATTTTGCTACCGCTTCCATCAATATTGCTGGTGGACTAAATACCGTATGGCATTTTGGAGGCACAGGAACAGATGCTATTTATGATAGTGATTGGAATGGCAATAGATTCGTATCAACAGGGATGTTTGAAACATCCATGACCATGGGAGCCAATACATTGACAACTAGCAATACAACAGAGGCTTTTGTTGCTTCTATGACTAAAACACCATTACCTACTATCGATTTAGGTGCAGATCTTCAAATTCCTTGTGGTGCTACACCAAGTATTAATGCAAATTTGGTAGGAGCAACTAATTTTACTTGGTCACCTACACAAGGCCTCTCAGATCCTAATAGTTTGAATGTAGTGTTGAATAATGATACTACAGTAATCTATACCTTAGAAGCAACCAATAGTTGTGGCCAGAAGGCTTTTGATAAGATAAAAGTGGAATTATTTCCGAATCAAGGATTGACAGTTGATGCAGGCCCAGATACTTCTTTTATCTGTGGAGATACTATTGTGCTAAATGCTACAGCCACTGGACCAGCCATTAATTTGATACAGTGGTCACCTACCAATGGAGTAAGCCATCCTAATATATTGACACCAAAGATTTCGCACCAACAGGGAGGAATTAATTATACCCTAAACATTTACAATGTTTGTGGAGGACATGTGACTGATGTTGTTAATGTAGCCAATATTTTACCAAATATAATACCTGATGCTGGTGTAGATACCAGTGTTTTTTGTGGTGAAGGTGTTCAGCTAAATGCTTCTGCAACAGGCTATCTCAACTTTACATATTATTGGTATCCTAATACAACACTTAGTAGTGCTGTAGGTCCTAATCCAATAGCTTCACCAACTACAAATACTACTTATAATGTATATGTATCAGGTTGTAATACAACTCGATCAAGTTCTGTAAATGTGTTGGTAAAAGATATAATTCCGCCAGTAGCTCTAAATGCTAATACGGTATATACTACAACTTCAGGAACAAGTTATCAGTGGTATAAGGATGGTGTAGTTATAAATGGAGCAACAGATTCTAGTTGGTTAGCCAGCAACTCTGGAGCAGGGATGTACACAGTAGAACTAACAGATACTAATGGATGTACAGGTATTTCTGATCCAATTGCTTATCTTATGACAGGAAATCTATCTATAAATGCAGAGAATAACTTTGAATTAATCCCCAATCCAAACAATGGAGAATTTTTAGTCAAATTTACTGCTTCACCTCAAAACACAGTACAAGCTCAAATATTTGATGCTACAGGCAAAATCTTGCACCAACAATCCATTATTGATGCAAATACGAACTTTAATTTGATCGATTTACCCAAAGGACTATATATATTACGCTTGACGAGCAAAAAAGATGTGTGGACTAAGCGCTTCATTAAGAATTAGTTGGAGGGCTATGGAGCAAAAAGAAAATATTTTTAAGAAAAAAACTATATCAAGAACTTTTTTTTATACAAAATATGTTATAAATTTGCTTCGCGTTAATAAACAACGTGGTGCCTGTAGCTCAATTGGTTAGAGCGCTAGTTTGTGGTACTAGAGGTCGTGGGTTCGATTCCCATCAGGCACCCTTTAAAAAAAGAGCAACTCATATGAGTTGCTCTTTTTGTTTGTGTTATACTGTATAAATTCTCCCTTATAAAGGGAGCTAGAGGAATTTTTAACATCCTGAGAAGTAATTATCAAATCAGCATATCTTCTAATCAAGTCAACAACTCAATAAATAATCAGCTACTCCTTAATTCATTCTACTCTTCCACCCAACCCTTAGTACGCTCCACAGCACGTTGCCAGCCTCTATAGAGCTTTTCTCTCTCTGTATCTTTCATATCTACCCCAAAAGCACGATTCAGTTGCCAAGCAGCATTCAAATCCTCTTTTTTCCAAAAATCAACAGCCAAACCAGCTAAATAAGCAGCCCCTAGAGCAGTTGTTTCAATCACATTGGGGCGTTGTACCGTTACATTTAGTATATCTGCCTGAAACTGCATTAAGAAGTTATTAGCACAAGCTCCACCATCTACTCTAAGCGTTTTAAGGTCTATATTAGAATCCTTTTGCATTGCATTCAATACATCACGAGTTTGGTAAGCCAAAGACTCTAAAGTTGCTCGAATAATATGCGCCTTAGAAGTACCTCTAGTCAATCCTAAGATACAGCCACGAGCATACATGTCCCAATAAGGAGCACCCAAACCAGCAAAAGCAGGAACAACATAGACACCATCTGTACTCTCTACCTTAGTAGCAAAATATTCAGAATCGTTAGCACTATCGAGTATATTGAGTTCATCACGCAACCATTGCACCGCAGCACCCGCTATAAATACAGAGCCTTCCAAGGCATATTCTACCTTACCATCCAAACCCCAAGCAATTGTAGTCAATAAACCAGAATTGGAATGAATCAATTTTTCGCCAGTATTCATGAGCATAAAACAACCTGTACCATAGGTGTTCTTGGCCATACCTGGTTCATGGCAAACCTGCCCAAAAAGAGCAGCTTGCTGGTCTCCTGCAATACCTGCAACAGGGATACTGTTACCAAAGAATTTCTCAGCAGTTTCTCCAAAAAGGCCACTAGAAGGTTTCACCTCTGGAAGCATAGATGTGGGAATATTGAGCGCTTCCAACATTTTAGTATCCCATTCTAAAGTCTGAATATTATACAAGAGGGTACGAGAAGCATTACTGTAGTCTGTAGCATGTACTTGCCCCTCTGTCAGATTCCAAAGTAACCAAGTATCAACAGTTCCAAAAAGAAGGTCACCCTTTTCTGCTTTTTCACGAGCACCTTGCACATTTTCGAGTATCCAATGGATTTTAGTTCCAGAAAAATAAGCATCTACTACCAACCCCATGTTTTCACGCACATAGTCAGTCCAGCCATCAGCTTTGAGCCTGTCACAGATAGAAGCCGTTCGACGATCTTGCCAAACAATAGCATTGCAAATAGGTTGTCCTGTATGTTTATCCCAAACAACAGTCGTTTCTCTTTGGTTGGTAATCCCAATCGCCTTTATAGCCTTTGGATCTATATTGTTTTTTTGCAAGACATCACGTGCTACATTCATTTGAGTGCGCCAAATCTCGTTGGCATCATGTTCTACCCAACCATTTTCAGGATATATTTGTCTGAATTCTTGTTGCTCTACAGCTAAGATATTGCTATCGTGGTCAAAAACAATGGCTCTAGAACTTGTAGTGCCTTGATCTAATGCGAGAATCATATATTTATAATGTGCTAGTTTAATTAATTGGTTAATGTGTTAATCCAAGTAAAAACAGTACTTCTACAGTTTTACCATAGTCTAACTTAGTGAAACGACCTGATGAACTCAGTGAACTAATATCTAAATTCTAATCGTCTAACATCTAATGTCTGTTATTTAAGTATCTGCATCCCATCCACTAGGGTAGTCAGGAATTTCCATAGTTTCATCAGCAAAGGAAGAAAACATATCTACATTGGCAACACTAGGGGCTTGTGCTGTAGCCGCTAACTTAGCTTGGCCAAAACCGCTATCGTGCTCAAATATAAAGTTGAGTAGAATATAGTCGGCTTGACTAAAAGGAGTTGTTTTAATTTCTTTAAGTGTATAACCTTCTTCTAATGCTGTTTGCACTTGAGGAAAATCTAAGGAAACATAATCCTTGTTTGCACAAGATTGTGCACTAACTATAATATTGATAATGCGTTGTTGCATAAGAGGAGCAGGTGTGTCAATAGGTGAATAAATGGCTTCAGGTTCTTCTATGGCTTCAGGAGAGGGGCTACCTAAAATTTGTTCTTCAAAAGTTCGGAACTGTTCTACCCCTATAGGGCTAAGGCAGTGATCCATATTGATGTGTTGAGGAATACTCGGGACTGCAACTAGATTGCTGCATCCTAAACATATAGTGATATGTGCTATAGACTCAAAATAGTCATTGTAAAACACATAACCAATATGTGGCTCAAAACAGCGTGAAGCACCTCCACCATAGTTATCACTGTCAGTGAGTAAACTAGTGAGTTCCAATACTTGTTGATCTGATAAAGTAATGGGGTCACCGACTGTATGTCGGGATAGTTGCCCAAACTCATCAATTACAGTTTCATTGGTATTAGCCATTTTATAAGCTAATACTCGGTTGAATGGCACTTCTGGATATATTGGTGTTTTCAATAGTAAATTTGTTCAAACATTTTATAAGAAAATAGTCTAACTTTAGAAAGTTAGGACGAATTCTTATTTTTGCAAAAAGATTGACTAAAAACATTAAAAATAAATGAACCCCAACAAAAAGTATTCCTTCTGGACAGCTATGCTTTTGGTACTAACCATTTGTACAATGGTGCATTGCTCTGCACCAGAATCTTCTAAAATTAGAGGAGAAAATAAACCAATTTCTCAAACAGAATTAAGATCTAATGATACTATAGTTCCATCTTGCCAACATCATAAATCAAGTTGGCTTTGTGCACATGAATTGTGGGAGAACAAAGCTTTTGCCATCAATTCCAATAAGCGTTGTGATACTTTTGATATTTTAGATTATGCGATTACTCTAGACATGACTAAAATTTCGGATCAATATCTTTCGGGGAGTTGCACTGTCCAATTCAAACCTAAAATGAATGGAGTATCCTCACTCAATTTGGATTTATTGGAAATGAATGTAGACTCTATTGTATATAAAGATAGTTTGTTGAGCTACCAATATAACGATACTATACTCACTATTCAGTTTGGAGCAGAACTGACTATGGGGGAAAAAGAGGTGCTTACTGTTTATTACAGTGGGTATCCTCAGCAAGATGCCTCTTGGGGAGGTTTTTATTTTGATGAAGGCTATGCCTTTAATTTGGGAGTTGGGTTTGACGCAGATCCACACAACTATGGACGAGTTTGGTATCCTTGTTTTGATAATTTTGCAGAGCGAGCTACTTATACTTTTGAGATTACAACCTCTGGAAATAAAAAAGCACATTGTAATGGTGTTTTGATAAGTGAAGACTCCACAAAAAATAGCTTGACACGAGTATGGCGAATGAATGATCCTATTGCTAGTTATTTAGCTTGTATAGCTATAGCAGACTATGTAGTCGTCAAAGATGTGTACAAAGGACTCAAAGGAGATATTCCCATAGAATTAGTGGCTTTAGCCAAAGATACAGCTAACTTGAAACAATCTTTTCAGCACCTTTCTAATGCTATTAGTGCTTATGAATATTGGTTTGGTTATCATAGATGGAATAAGGTAGGCTATTCTTTAGTTCCTTTTAAGAGTGGTGCAATGGAGCATGCTACCAATATTACTTACCCAGCCTTTGGAGTGAAAAATGGTAGCACTCGACTAGAACGCTTGATGGCTCATGAATTAGCTCATTCTTGGTGGGGGAATTTAGTTACTTGCGAATCTTCTGGTGATATGTGGATCAATGAAGGGATGGCTTCTTATAGCGAATCCTTGTTTTTGGAAAATACCTATGGTTGGAACTCTTATATAGAAGATGTAAAAAACAATCATTACAAAACACTTAAAAAAGCACATATATCAGAAGGGGGCTATCGACCTATAGCAGCCGTACCACATCAGTATACCTATGGTGCTCATGTTTATGATAAAGGTGCTTCAGTAGGCCATAATTTGAGGTGGTATATGGGAGATGAGCTTTTTCGGAAAGGTTTACAGTTTATAATTCAAAACTATCAATATAAGAACATCAATAGTGCTCAATTCAGAGATGCTTTGATAGAGGCAACAGGGCTAGAGTTAAGATCATTTTTTAACGATTGGGTATTTGGTGCGGGCTTTCCACATTTTGAGATAACTAGACAGCAAATTGAGACTTCTGAAAATGGTTATATCGTGAGATTAGAGATACTACAGAAATTGTTGGGCAGCAATAGATATTTTAAAGATGTTCCACTAGAAGTAACCTTTCTGGGGGCTAATTGGGAGCAATACAAGACTGTTTTGAAAGTATCAGGAGAATTGAGTGCATCTATAGTAGAGCTGCCATTTAAACCCGTTAGTATTATTCTGAATAAAGAACATCGACTCAATCAGGCACGCTATGATCATCAGTTATGGTGTACACATACTGGTGTGAAAGAATTGAAATCTGTGCAAATGTCAATTTTTACAGCAAAGGAAGTGAGTGATTCTGCTTGGTTGCATTTAGAATATCATCCCGTAATGCCAACTGGCAATTTAAAGCAGGAGAATTCCTTAATTTCTAATCAGCGTTATTGGTCTGTCAATGGGATATTGCCTAATAATTTTGAAGCTACAATGGCTTTGCATGTACAGGCTGAAGTGGATACTGTTTTATACCAAACAGGAGGCGAATTAAATTGGATCTTGTTGTACAGAGCTTCTCCTCAGCAGCCTTGGCAGGAACATCCTAGCTATATTAAAATAGATTTGAATAAGGATGTTTTATTTAACTTTATAGTGTTAAAAGGAGATTATGCCTTTGGTCGAGGCCAGAGGAAATTGGGGCATACTCCAGCACGCAAAAATTCAGTTGTAGAAATTATAACCCAACAGGAAGCTAAGAATTTAAATATAGAGCTAAAACTCAAGCACTCCACAAAGCTAAAACTAGCTGTATTCAACTTAAAAGGGGAATTGCTAAAATCTACAGAGTTAGAAAAAGTGAAGGATGGACATTCTGTTTCCTTTGATTTAGAAGGACTAAAGGTAGGGACCTGTTTTTTGAAGATATTAGACAAAAAAGATAATCAGTTGGGAATGGAAAAAGTGTATGTTGATTAAATTAAAGTAAAACGTTGCACTAAAACAGATATAATCCTATATTGTTAGAGACAAACCTACTTATGAATTAATAAAAAACAGCTATGTATGGAAATGATTGAATGGTATAAGGTCTGTATGCAAAAATATGCAGATTTTTCAGGTCGGGCTAGGCGCTCAGAATTTTGGTATTTTTTCTTGATGAATTTTTTGATTGGTATTGTAACTACTATTATAGATCGAACTATAGGAACGTTTGACCCTAGAACAGGCTATGGTGTGGTTAATGGAATTTATAGTTTAGCTGTTTTTATCCCATCTTTAGCTGTAGGAGCAAGAAGATTGCATGATATTGGTAAAAGTGGTTGGTTACAGCTTATTGTTTTGATTCCTTTAGTAGGTATTATTGTTTTGATCGTATTCTGGGCTACAGAAGGGGTGAGAGAAACTAATGAGTATGGTCGAAATCCTCTGAATCCTAATGCTGGAGATGAAGAAGATGATGGCTATGATATGTTAGAACATTTGGTCGATAAATAAATCTAGTCAAACCTAAATGATTAAAAAAAACCTCAAACTAGCTATTTTGCTTAGTTTGAGGAATTGTATTTCATATCATATGTTATATGAATATGATTATTGAGAATTATAAAATATGTCTGCAAAAGTATGCGGATTTTAGTGGGCGAGCATCACGTTCAGAGTTTTGGTCTTTTGCTCTAGTTAATATCATTGTTTTAGTCCTTTTGATATTAGGAACAGTGGTCGTAGTAGATTCTGTATTAGAGGAAAACTTTATAGCAGGAATAGGAGGTTTTTATATATTAGGAATGTTCCTACCTAGTATAGCTGTAGGTGCTAGACGAATGCACGATATAGGCCGTAGTGGTTGGTTACAATTTATTTATATGGTACCATTAGGCCCCTTTGTTCTGATTGTGTTTTATTCTTTACCAGGTGAGATTCAGCGAAATCAATATGGCCGAAACCCTTTAAATCTAGAAGATGATGATGAGTATGATATGTTAGAGCATTTGATCGAATAGCTCTTAACCTAAGTTTTGAAGCATAACAGCTCTCACCTTTTCTTTGAGCATAGGCAAATCTTCCATCGAAAGGCCCTTCGTCTCTATAGGTGTTGACCAAATTATATGCACAACTCCAGGCATGAATTGAAAAGGGCGAGTAGGTCGCATTCTATCTCTAGCATTGACTAAGGTTTGTACTAATATAGGTTTTTGGGTTTGTATAGCAATCCGAAATCCTCCATCATAAAACTTAGTTAACTTTTCTTCTGTTCTGTTTCGAGACCCTTCTGGATAAACTTGTATCGAAAAACCTTCAGATAATGTCTTTTTTAGGTTTTCTACACTTTTTGCTCGAGAGGCAGCATCTCCTCGATTGACATAAACAACAAAGTGTTTGAAAACACCTCCTATTAAAGGGATTTTGTCAGTGCCTGCTTTGCCCAAAGACCTTAGAAATAAGGGAACAGCTGATAGTGGACCAGCCATGATGTCTAAAGCAGATTGATGATTAGATAAAACAATATACTGTTGGCCTTTTTGGAAATGCTCTTTTCCCTTCACTTTAAGCCATGCACCTATTAAGAATAATATAATTCTACCTGCAACACGAAATATGAGAAAAATGATGGCCTTTCTAGCTTTTCTGCCTAATAGGAGGTTCAATATGATTGAAATAGGTATGAAAACACACAAGACTAAAAGAAATACAGTAATGCCATATATAAACCAAAGTTGTCTAAATATTCTGCTTAACATCTGAGGAGTAGTTGGTTATAGTAATAATCTAAATTATGATGGGACCTTTTTTTTATAAAATACATATAATTAAAGTATATTGTAGGTATTGAATGAATTAAATACTTAAAAAAATGTCTACAAGCACACTAACTATAAGTACGGACTTAATCGGAGCTAAGTTAAAGCCTTTTTTACACAAATCAACCTTTCGTCAAACCTCTAATTATGCAGCAGCTATAGAGGATGAAAATACCATTTACTATAACACACACCAAGAGAATGGTGTTAGTGTACACCCCTTGTTTCCTGTAGCTATTAGTTGGCAGGCAGTAGAACATTTAGATCGATATTTAGAAGTCTATTTTGATGGAGAACTGTTGCATAGAGCTGTCCATTTATCAGAATATTTAGAAATAAATGCACCTTTTACAGCAAGTGGAGATATTACAGTCACAGGCCAAATAGTAGATTTACGGCCACATGCATTGGGTAGCAAAATAACTATGCAGTTAGTTTATACTAATGAAGAAGGGACTAATTTGGCCAATGAATATACCAGTGCTTTACTCTTTGGGGTAACTTGTGAAGGGGACAAAAGAGGTACACTTCCTAAAACCGAGAAAGTAGATATAACAGAACCTATTTGGGAGGAAAATATAGCTGTCTCTCGATTAGCACCATATCTCTATGATGGATGTGCAGGAATTGTATCTAAAATCCACACAGACATCAAGTTTGCACAGTCGATTGGTTTGCCTGATATCATACTGCACGGAACAGCAACTTTGGCAAGAGCGGTGAGTTTGTTTATTAATGAAAAATTGGGAGGGAAACCTCAACGAGTAAAAACAATTGCAGGCAAGTTTACAGGAATGTTGGTGTTGCCCAACACCATCCGAGTTCGATTATTAAAAGAAACTACTGACGAGTTATTTTTTGATATACTAGATTCGGATAATAATGCATTGATAAAAGGAGGTTATATTCAATTTCAAAGCCTCTAGTTTTTGTTATTCTGATTTCCAAAACCTTGAAAATCTACCCCATGAAAAAAGGAACCCCTCGTTTGCCACTTCTTAATAATTATATTGAGAAATATGCAGTAGAAACACCCAACAAGATTGCCATAATTCAGTTCGAAAGCCAGCAAACATATACCTACAAAAGGATGGCAACGCTGATAGACTTTTTTGCCTTACGGCTGTTAGATATGGGGATAAAGAAAGGGGATAGGGTAGCTACTCAATTGGTGCTTTTTGCAGAACACATGGCTTTGGCTTATGCCTGTTTTAAGATAGGGGCTATTTATGCACCTTTAGATTTACGTTTGAAAAAAGAAGAGATTGAACGAGACCTAAAAAAGATAGAGCCTAAAATGTTTTTCACACATGGAAAAACAGATCGAATCGATTTTAAGGAAATAGCTCAATATGTAGTTGATCATTGCCCTTATGTAGAACATGTAGTACAGATTATTCCAGATTCTAAACCAGAAGATTATGCCAATGGGGCTATATCTGTAGCCCAAATGATGACTAAACCCAAGTTGTTATGGTTAAAAATAAAGAACAAATTCACAAAGCAGTTAGAAAAAGCTTATGTTCAAATAGATAAACGAACACCTGCTATTATTATATACACAACAGGGACTACAGGAGAGCCCAAACCTGCTCTTTTGTGCCATGAGAATGTGTTGGTGCAGAACGAGGTGCTTTATAGAGGAGTAGACTTGCAAGATGATGATATGATGTTGGTCAATTTGCCCCCTAGTCATGTAGGTTGCCTAACTGCTTCGGTTATGACCACTATTTATAATGGGAATACAGCAGTTTATCTCAAGATATTTGATGTAGAATTGACTTTAAAAGCAATCGAGCAGCATAAGGTTACGGTATTTGGACAAATCCCTACACAATATCGTATGCTTTGGGCAGACCCTGATTATGATAGATACGATCTAAGTAGTATTCGATATGCCTTGTATGCAGGTTCTGCTGCTGACAGAGAGTTTTTGAAAAAGCTCAAGACTATGGCACCTAGTTTTGGAACAGGTATAGGAATGAGTGAGAGCGCAGGTTTTGTTACTTTTACGCCTATCGGAACTTCCGTAGATGAAATGACAGGACAAGTAGGACGGTTTTTTGATGATTTGGCTGTAGTCACTATTCGAGAACCTATGAAAGCAGATGGCTCTGCAGGTGATATTGTACCAGATGGCGAGCCTGGAGAGATTTGTTATGCACCTCCAATCGTGTTTTTAGGTTATTTTAATAATGAGGAAGCTACACGCAGAGCACTATCTACTGAAGGGATTCTGTATACAGGTGATCTAGGCCACCAAAAGGATATGGGAACATATAGGGCTTTATTTTTGACAGGAAGAGCAAAATTTGTAATCAAACAAAAAGGATATAATGTATTTCCGTTAGAGGTAGAAAATTACATCTTGTCGCACCCCAAAGTTGCAGAGGCTAGCGTCATTGGTATGAAACATAATATGATTTCAGAAGGAATTTTTGTGTTCATAAAACCTGAAGTTGGAGTAGATTTAGACCCTGCCGAAATAGCAGATTATTGCAAAAATATAGCTTCCTACAAACGACCTCAACATATAGAACTATGGGATGCGAATGAACTCTTTCCGTTGACAAGATCTGCCAAAATAGATAGATTAGCTTTGATGGATGTAGCCAAAGGCTTGATAGCGGAACTACGCAAGAAAGGGAAGTGGGATGCTTAGTTTTGCTCTCTTTTTGCCAGCTTACGTCTTTTGTAGAGTGAACGACTAATCAATGTCCAGACCAACAAAGCAGCTCCGATTAAGATATAGTAACCCAACATCCTAGTATTTTTATTGCGAATATAACTTGGAGAACTGTCTCCTAGTTGGACGAATGCTGCCCAAAATGCAGGGTGTTGTGCTAGCCCTTTAGACTGTTTTAGATAGCTTTTTTTAGCTTCTTGTAATGCTTTAGCTAAGTTCATATCCTTAGCCAAATTCTTGTAGAACATACGCATCAAAACACTACTAGAGTAGTCATTTACTTGCCATAGGCTAACTACTAAACTAGGTACACCTGCATACATAAAAGCTCTAGCCAACGAGAAGACACCTTCTCCTGTTTCAAACTTGCCTTTGCCTGTTTCACAGGCCGAGAGTACTACTAATTCAGCATTGAGTTTCATTTGAGAAATTTCATAAGCATAGAGGAAATTATCCTCTGTAGTATCTCCATTTTCCGTAAAAGCCAAAGAGGATAAAATAGGGTATTGATTGTTGACCAAACCATGCATAGCTAAGTGGATAATGTTATATTGAGGGGCTATTTTTTTGAATGTTTGCTCATTGCTAAGACTGTCAAAAAGGAATTTGCCTTCAAAAAACTGTTGTAGCTTACTGACTTCTTTTCGAATAGAAGGTAGTTCACTAAGTACTTTGCGTTGTTGTTGAGCATTGGTATTTCGGTAGCGCTTGATATTTTGAGAAACCTTATACTGATAAGATGCAGCCATACCCAAAAATTGATGATTTTTTTTAGGACTTTTATCTCTGTAGTTCTCCAAGAGTAAGGCACTAGAATAGGAGTAATTGATGCTGTATGTATTGAGCAAATAGGGGAGTTGCCCATAGTTTATGCTTTCAGTTGGAACTTCTTTACTTAATAACACCTCAAAAGGAATCGAATTGAGAGGACCATCAGGAATAATGGTTAAATGCTCTATGTTTTCTAAATATGGTTTTAAGGGTACAATAAGCTGCAAGTATAGTGTATAAGCAGGTTTAGTATAGGATTGATAAGAGAGTTTTGGTTGCTCTGTTATTAATGCATAATTGTTTAGGCTCTCATGCAATTGTTGGCAGTCTTGATCAAGCTCAGCTTGATCAAGACTGCCAACAAAATCTATTGATTGTTGTTTACATACAAAAATGTATAGGATGGAATCAGCTAAGAAATATTCAATCAAAGCTTGATTTGTATTCAATTTTTGTTGCAACTCTTTGGTGTTTATCGGCTTAGATTGATACTGACTATTGTAATGTTTTGGGTAGTGTTTTTGTAGCCGATTATTATAATCATTTAAGGCAATATAAATACTATTGAGTTGATTTTGCAGCAAGGCTTTTTCTGTTGAGTCATTGATTTCAAGAAGTGCTGTTTTTATTTGAAAAAGCTCTGTGTTTAGTATCTCTTGTCGTTGAATTAAGGAATCAGGAACATTCCCAAAATTTTTGGCTTGTTGTGTTTTCAATGCATCCATCAAAACTACTGCTCGACTATGTTCTGCCAATTGAAATCCTGCTTCTATATATTGAGGGTCCTTATTTTGTGAATAGAGTTGGTAAGTGAAATACATATTAAGCAAATTCAAGACATTACTCTTTTTTAGGAAGGAGAGTTTATCCTTTTCGTAGAGCAATTCTTTTCGGGATCTATCCAATAAGTGGTTGGTACGCAAAGCATAAGCATAGCATAACTCTAACCATTTTGGATCTTTTTCTTGTTTATAATATTCATAAAGAATTTTTTGAAGCAAAATGAGCGTACCTATAGGTTTCTGTTGTACATTAAATGTACAACTATCTAATTTATTAATAACAGCTGAAATTGATAGATTTTGAAGAGAGCAATTACTCATTATATCTAAGGTCTTTAGATTATAAGTTAAAGCCTTGGCTAAATCTTTTTGAGCAAGATGTATTTGAGCCAAATTGTTGAGCGTAAAAGTATGGTAATTGTGTTCTTTCCCAAATAGTACACTATCAATGTGAAATACCTCCAAATACATAGTTTTAGCCTTTTCGTATTCTTGGTTTTCAAAATATAGAGAAGCTAGATTGTGGAGAGTTTGTGAGTAGGTAGAGGATAGTTTTCCTGATTGCTTTTTTTGGATGGATAAGGCTTGTATGTATAGTTTTTCAGATTTAGAATATTGTTTAGTGTCTGTATAAAATAAGGCTAGATTACTCAGAAAAAATGAATAATCATTAGGATGATTGGGAAGTAGTTTTTTGGCTATTTCTATAGATTTTAGATAAAGAGGTTCTACTTTTTCATAGTCTTTTAATTCTCTATACAAATCACCTAAGTTATTCAAGGCATTGGCATAACCAATATGGTTGACTCCAGAGGTCTTACCTCGAATTTCAATAGCTTGTTTGAGTAACGGTTCTGCTTCTTCATACCTATTGAGATAAGTGTAGATTACAGCAAGATTAACTAAAGAAGAAGAGTAGGTATAAGATTCTTCTCCTTCAGTATGTTTATCAATTTCTAGAGCTTGTTGGAGTAGTGGTTCTACTGCTTCAAACTTACCCATTTCAAAATACAAAGAAGCCAGATTGTTGAGGGTAAAAGCGTAATGTGGATGATAGTATTCTAAAAGCTGCTCTTGGATATTGAGAGCTTCTAGGTATTGTTGCTCTGCAATCTCAAACTTACTAATATAAAAATGAAATGTAGCAGAGTGGCAAAGTATCCGAGCATAGATTGTATCTGTTTTTCCATAAGTATCTAAGGCTTCCTCCAGTTGAGTTTCAGTGTATTTCAAACCTCCTACATAATCATTTTTAGCTATAAATATAGCGTATATACTATCTACTGCTGTCAAGTCTATATCTGTAGCCTTTGCAGATGGAGAAAATCCTAAAAGTAGACTGAATACGATACCTACAGCTAACTTAGAAAAGAACATGACTAAAAAGGAGTTGTTTTGGGGCATAGTCTAATATCGTTAGAGGGTTATTGTTTGATAGCTCGCATGGGTTTTGCTATATCTCCCTTAGGTGGAATATAGCCCATTATTTTATTGGTAATATAAGAGACATACAAGGCTTTAGGGAGAATACCTTTGTCTCTAATATAGTAGATGTTTCGATTCTTGATATACCATTTTCCTGTGAATTTCCCCTTTTTGGGGGAGTTGGAAGTATATGTATGATTTTCGTTGTACTTAATGGTTGTGCTGCCTACTTTCCAAGAACCAATAATTTTTTCTTCTAGTTCTTTGTCTAGTGCTGTTTGGTTTTGGATTTTAGCCAATTTTTCTTCAGAAACAACAGCAGCTATTTCTATTGCAAAATGGGCTTTGTGCAATGCTGATGGATTTTGTATCGCCAAATATTGTGTGCCTTTACAGTATATTGGTTGATCTATTTCTATTGTTCCTGATTTGAGTTGTTCTCGACTAGCAGTAGCAATATATTGAAAGGGAGATATAGCTAGTTTAGATTTGAATTTCTTGATATCCTCCTTAGTTTCTAAAAGATAAATATTGCAAGGAAGTTCACCTGCTGGTTTGGTGAGCAGTTTGCCTATAGAAGAAATTGCTGCTTGACCTGTAACTACAGCAGCAAGCTCTGTGAGCAATCGTAAGCTTTTATTTTCTCTAGGTTTTTCGGAGGTAGCAAATTTATAATACCAACGCACTGTTCCTTTCGGAAGTTGTAGGGGCAGCACCAGTTTAGATACACCTCCAATTAAGATTTCTGAACTTGCATCTAGAGCATACTCACTACCGAGCTCTATCGGAACAATAGTGTATTGTTGGGCTATAGTTAGTTGGCTAATAAAACTACAGAGTAATAAAAAAATAATAGTTTTCATAAAATAGGTTCTTATGTTTGGTCTTGTTTGTTAGCTTTTTGTTTAGCTACTTTTTCTTTTAGTGCTTTAGCATGTCTGCGACTTGTGATGTATATTAATATACTAATTACTAGTATGATAGCTCCACTAGCAGGGCCCCACCAAGTACCTCCTTTTTTGAAAATCTTGATAGATCCACTGTATCCTTGTTGTATAAAGGGAGCCCAAAAAGCAGGATGAGCAGCCCATCCTGTAGCATTGTCTATAAAACTAAGTTTAGCCTGACGCAAAGCTTCGTCTTTATCCATTTCATGGCATAAGTTATCATAAAAACTTTGCATGATGATAGAGGTAGATTGATCATTAACTTGCCATAACGAAACAACTAATGCTGGTACACCCGCAAACATAAAGGAGCGAGCTAAGGACATAATCCCTTCTCCTTCCTGAAAAATGCCATAGCCTGTTTCACATGCAGATAAAGTAACTAATGCAGCACTTAATTCCATATTCGAAATTTCGTAGGCTTGCAAAAAATCATCATTAGTAGTGTCTATAGTTTCCGTAAAAGCTAAGCTTGATAAGATAGGTGAGCGATGGTTGAGAATACCATGCATTGCCAAATGGATGATACCATGTTGAGGTCCTAATTCTTTAAAATTCTTTTCGTTTGCTTGGCTTCCTTTAATAAAACGGCCAAACAATAGGCGATCTAAGTCATCGATTTCGGCCTGAGTAGCTGGAAGTGGTTCTAAATTTTGACGTAAGCTTTGGTAATACGGACCCCAAAGTTTTCCAGTATTGCTATGATTTGCTCTTGGCGTATAATTGGCAGCCATTGCCAATATCTTTCCATTTATTTGCTGTTTAGTATTGATGGTGTTCTCTTGTAGCAGTGTGGTAGAGTAGTTGTAGCTTATTTTATAATCTTGAATAAGATAGTGTAAATCGCTATAATTAGGAGTCTCAGATGTACTAGATTCTACTAAAAATGCTTCAAAAGGCAAGTGACCCAATTGGTCATCAGGTACAATAATAAGGCTCTTGATATGGTTCTTTTGGGAGAGTATTGGTGCTAATAATTGCTCATAAAACCAATAAGCGCTACTATGGTATTGTTGGTAAGATAGTTCTGAGTTTACTCGAATAAATTGATAATCACTCAATGCCTGTCGAAGTTTTTTGATCTTTAACCTAAGATCTTCTCGACTGATAACTAAGGGGTATAACTCAATATTGGATTGATCGATATAATATGCATAAACAATTGTATCTGATACATAGTATTCTATAATAGCAGTTTCTTTATCTACAAGTTCATGAGCTTTTTGTGAACTAATAGTTGTAGAAGTATGCTTGGCTCTATAGTACTTGGGATACTCTGCTTTTAGCTTTTTTCGGAAAAGTATAATATCTTGATTGAGCTTAGTACGTTGTTGATTTAGTTGTTTTTTTAGGGAATCGATGCGAGTGTCTAGAATTTTCTTTTTGAGTTTTGAGAGTTGTTTTTGCAAATTTTGCTCTTGAGATGCAATACTATCTGGCAGGTTACCAAAACTACGAGCTCGTTGAGCCCTAAGTGCATCTGCAATTAGGACATATTTAGTTTGTTCTACAAAATGGAACGTTTCTGGAATATAATTGAGCTTCGAATCTAATTTAGATAATTCAAGTGCTGTTGTGACCGCATATTCTACAAAAAAGGTATGCTTCTCTAGTAGGGCTATTTTATCACCTTCTGCAGTAAATTCTGTACGGAATTTATCTAACAGTTGCATAGCCGTTCTTGCCGTTAGGTAACAATTGTTTAGGTCACTTAGACTTTTTGTTTTTTCATACGATTTTCGAAGTGCTATGTATATGATTTTGAGTGAGCGCAAAATCATAGTATTAGAATAGTAAGTATAGTTGGGTAAGCTCTCTAAAAAAGATTGAGAAAATTCAACCTCATCCTCTAAATCTGGACAATTAGCACTAATACTATGTTTAATAATGTCTAATGCTTTAGGTATTTGGTTTTTTGCTATATAAGCATTGGCTAAATTAGAAAGCCCTTTTATATAAGTATAATGTTCAGGGCCATATGCGTTTTTCCAAATGTCAATAGCTTCTGTCAATAGAGATATATTTTGATCGTACTTGCCTTGTTTCGCATATAGAGAAGCTATATTGTTAAGGCCTTGTGCATAATTAGGATGTGTTTTGCTTGTTGCAGCTTGCTCTTTTAAAGATTCTATAAACAAAGGCTCTGCTTCTTCATATTCTTCTAGTTTGACTAAAACTGTAGCTATATTGTTCAAACACTGTATGTATAAGCGATGTTGCTTACCTAGTTTTTCTTCCCAAATCGATTTAGCTTCTTCTAATAAGGGCAATGCATCAGAATATCTCTTCATTTTAGAATAGAGCAAGGCCAAGTTATTAAGGCCAGAAGCATAATTAGGATGTTTATCTCCTAGTTCTTTTTTCCAAATATCTTTAGTCTGTATGAATAAGGGCTCAGCATGTTCATAACGGCCCATTCTCCAATAAAGGACCCCTAAACTATTCAACCCATTGGCATATTCCAAGAAGGCTTTTTTATCATCAAGATGCAACGCCTTAATCTTATTCGATTCTATTAATAATACTTCAGCTTGCTCATAATCAGCTACTTTTGAATAAGCAGATGCTAAAATGTTCAGCGTTTTAGCATAATCAGGATGTTCTTTCTTTAGAGTGTCTAATTGTATTTTTTTTGCCTCTAGTAGCAATGGAGTAGCCTTAGTGTAGTTATTCATTTTGATATGAATTTTGGCTATTGCTGCTAAGGTTGTAGCGTATTTGGGATCTATTTCGCCCAATGTCTTTTTTTCGATAGCCAGCTGCTCTTTTAGCAATGCCAATGCTTCTGGGTAGTTGTTGAGTTTTTGGTGCGCAAAGGCTAAATTTTGGAGACCAAAAGTATAGACAGTATCTTTTTTAGGATGCTCTTTTTTTAATAAAGCTACAATCTCTTGAGCATAGACTAAGGATTGAGTGAACTCACCGGCAATATCGGAAGTGGTTCTAAGAGCCTCTAAGGAATCAATTTTTTGACGATAGAGGGGACGGTTCTCTGCTGTTTGGGCGAAATTGCTGGTATATAGCAATAAAAATATTGCAATATATAGCAATTGATAGAATTGGGTGTGTTTCATATATAGTGGTATAGTTGAGTATTATAGCTGATAATACCCAAAATACACAAAAACTACATAATGACCAATTGAGAGCATTTTGCTTTTGAAAGATATGGCTTGTTTGGTATGATGAGAATCATTATACACCTAGTATATAAGTCATTATTATTTATGCAGAGATCTGTTAATATTGGCTTTGAATAGTGAACATCTATTAATATTAAATTTTAATAGACAAGCAAGTTGTTTAAAACTAACTGAAATGGGATACAGACAAATTTCTGTAAAATGGAGCTTTTTAATTTTAGTATTGTGGGCTAGTTTATATGGCGCTTTATGCGCAAGGAGTAGGGATTAATGATGCAGGAAATCAGCCTGATGCTTCTGCCGCATTAGATGTAGCTTCTATACCAAAGTTCTATTAACGACTATAAAATAAGATACCAATTAATCAATAAATACTATTTAAAATGAATTACAAGAATCTATTTTTGAAAGGAGCATTGTCATTAATGCTATTAGGAACTATTTCACAAGAAATGACTGCACAAGGAGTGGGGATAAATGATGCAGGTGCACAGCCAGATGCTTCAGCAGCCTTGGATGTATCGTCTACTACCAAAGGTGTTTTGGTGCCTCGTATGACTACTGCACAACGTACAGCTGTAGCTTCGCCAGCTAAAGGGCTATTGGTTTTTGATAATACCAGTAATTCCTTCTGGTTTTATAATGGCTCTGCGTGGGAAGAGTTGGCTGGAGGCAGTGGAGGTAGCTCTTCTGCTCTAGTTGATGCCGATGGAGATACTAAAATACAAGTGGAAGAATTGGCGGATGAAGATCTTATCCGTTTTGATATGGCAGGTACAGAGTATTTTATCTTTGAAGGACCTTTGCTTTCTGTCATGAATTCTGGTGCTTCTGTATTTTTTGGAGCAGGAGCAGGTGTCAACGATGACCTTTCTGCCAATGCCAATAGTTTTATAGGGTATAATGCAGGGAATGCGAATACTTCAGGGCAGTTTAATACTGCTGTAGGAAATGCAGCTATGATGAAAACTACAACAGGTAGCTATAGTGTAGCTTTAGGGGCTTCCGCTTTACTTAATAATCTGACAGGGACACGAAATACTGCAATTGGTAGATCTGCAGGGTATGCTGCTACAGGAAGTAGAAATGTATTTTTGGGATATAATGCAGGATATAATGAAACAGGAAGCGATAAACTTTATATAGATAATAATAGTACAACTACTCCCCTTATTTACGGAGATTTTAGCACTGATATTGCGACTATTAATGGGCGACTAAATGTGGAAGGGACTACAGATTCTAGAGGATTAGACATTGATCATGATTACAGTGGATCAACCACATCTTATGGTGCTGATTTTGACTGTGATAATACTGGAACTTCTTCTAATTATGCTTATGGAGTCCGGATTAATCTTGCAAAATCTAACAATGTTACGAATGCTTATATGTATGGAGTACGAAGTGATGTGTATGATAGCCAAGAGGGAACAGGAGCTAGAATAGCAACAGGCGTTTTTGGTTATGCTAATGCTTCATCTACAATAGGAACTTCTACAGTTAGAGGTATTTATGGGAATGCAGGAGGAAATGCAGATAATAAGTTTGCAGGTTATTTTGTTGGAGATGCATATGCAACAGGTATTTTTCAGACATCTGATCGTAAGCTTAAAACCAATATTCGTGAATATAAAGGAGCCTTAGCTCAATTGGATCAGCTAACTCCTAAGGTTTATAATTATAAAAAGGATAGATACCCTCATATGAATTTACCAGAAGGGGAACAGGTAGGGCTGATCGCTCAGGAGGTGCAGCAAGTATTTCCTGATTTGGTTAAGCGTGCAGATGATGGGCCTTTAGTGATTTCTAAAGAAGTTGCAATTGCTGCTGGTTATGACTATAAGGAATCTGAGGAAGAAGGTATGGTAGAAGTTGGGGAGTATGTAGAATTCCTAGCTGTTAATTATACCAATCTAGTACCTGTATTGATACAAGCTACCAAAGAGCAACAGACAATTATAGAAACTCAACAGGCTAAAATTGATGCTTATGAAGCTCGCTTGCAACGTATAGAGAAGTTATTATTAGAAAACCAAAAGGAAGAAAACTCTAAATAGGTTGATCTTTTGAACATAAAAATGAATAATTATGTATAAATCAATTATATATAGCGTATTAGGGCTTATTCCTTGTATTGGTTTTGGGCAAGGGCTTGTCAATGCAGGAATGACTATAAATCAGTCTTCAGGCATGTCTATTTATGTAGATCAAGGTGGTGTCAGCAACTTGCAAGGTGGCCAAATAAATAATGAGGGCACTTTATATCTGGAAAAAGATTGGACACAGTCAGGTGCTGGTACAGGCTATTCGGGTAATGGAATGTTGCGGTTTGAAGGGGCTACAAATCAACAAATCAGTGGCTTGACTTCAGTAACTAATCTACATGTCAATAACGGAAATAAGCTTACCTTAGGTTCTGCTTTAAGTATTTCGAATACCATTGACCTCAACAATAATGGAAGTGTAGAGTTGAGTAATAACAATTTGGTATTATCTTCAGGGGCTATACTATCAGGCTATGATGCCAACAACTATATTATCACTAATGGAACAGGAACTTTTACTAGGCAAGTAGGAAGTAGTAGTATGGTTTTTCCTGTAGGAAATAGTATTTATAATCCATTAAGTATAAGTAATAATGGGACTGTGGATAATTTTAATGTACGGGTAGAAGATGCTGTGTATCAAAATGGTACATCAGGGAGTTTAGTAAGCTCAAATGTGGTGCGTAAAACATGGTTTGTGGGAGAGGAAACTGCTGGAGGCTCTGATATAACCGTAACGCCACAATGGAACACTAGTGATGAAGGAAGTAGTTTTGATAGAAATAACTCAGGGGTTGCTTATTGGAATGGTAGTGCATGGAATCATCCTGCAAGCCTTGGAGCTGCCAATAACTTGACTGCAACAACTTGGAATATTGCTCGAAATAGCGTGACTCAAGTAGGAGTCTTTGTCATAGAAGATGCTCAACCAATTGGGGTAGAGCAATTGGCTGATGGGCGTGAAAGTAATATTAGTCTTTTCCCAAATCCTGCAAAGGACTACTTAAATATCCAGTTTGACGGTTTGGTAGTACCAGTCACCAGTCTTCGCATTTATGCAGCAAATGGCCAGTTGGTCTACCAAGAACAAGTGCAAATCGAGGATGATCAGGTCTTGATGTTGGATGTTGTTCAGAAATTGGCAGCCTCAACCTATACCTTAGTTATTGGATTTGAGGATGGTAAATATCTCACTAAAGAATTTGTAAGAGCTTTGTAAGTTAGTAACTTTTGTAATCCTGATAACTAACTAAGTAGGCAGGCCATAATGGCCTGCCTATATATTATTGTTTACTTATGTTGGACTTATTTTTTAATAAAAGAGCTATAGCCCTCTGCTGTCTTAGTTTTTATTTTTAATAGATATACTCCATTCGAAAACATCGAAACATTAATAGGAGAGTCCATATTGTTTACTGTTTTAATGAACACTCCTTTTGTGTCAAAAATTGAGATAGATTCTATTGGTTCTTCTGCTTTTATAGTAAGTTCTAAGCTTGTAGGGTTAGGGTAAACAGAAACTGTAAATTTGTTGTTTGGAATGGAGATGTCTGCTATTCCTGTAATTGTTTGTGATAGTTTTAGTATAAAAATATCACTTCTCCCATGACCATATAGATAAACTGGCCCTGCACTAGAAGTAAAATTTAGCCCTGAAGTAAAGGAACCTGTGATATATACATTGCCTAAAACGTCAACATTTATATTAGGGTATTCCATTGGATTATTAAAATATTGAGTATTGAGAAAATTTCCACTTGCATCTAACTTGGTCAAAAAGCTTTTAGTAGTCTCAAAATTCCCTATTACATATACATTATTAAAAGGATCAACTGTTATAGCTCCCTCTCGTTCATCGCTAGTACTCCCTATTCTTTTTACCCAAAGGAAATTTCCATTTATATCTAATTTAGCGATAAATGCATCAGAACCTCCCATTGATGTTAAATTATGAATACTTGAGCTAGGGTCAAAATCTGTTGTTCCCCAAAAACGTCCAGTAGCATATATATTTCCTGAGGCATCAGTAGAAATATCAGATATGATTTCTAAATCTCCTCCTCCAAAGCTTTTAGCCCAAACGAAATTCCCATTAGTGTTTAATTTATATATGAAAATATCATAATATCCTGCAGCCGTTAAATTGGTTGTATTTGTGCTAGGGTCAAAATCTGCTGTTCCCCAAAAACTACTAGCAATATAGATATCTCCTGATAGGGCAACACTTATTTTTATTTCCTCACCACTCAAGTTTTGTCCTACATTTTGTCCCCAAATAAAATTGCCATTTTTATCCCATTTAGCAATAAAATGTCCATAAGTTCCTGAATTAGATACAGTGTCTACTCCAGAATTTGGGTTAAGATCTATGGTTCCAGAATATCTTCCAGTAATATATACACCACCAGAAGTGTCAAGTGCAATAGCATTTGCATAATCGGTCAAATTGCTACCTATTTTTTTAGCCCAAACAAGGGTGCCACTTGTGTCTAATTTTGTTATAAATAAATCAGGACGTGTTCCCGTTGAGGTTAAATTAGTTTCGTTAGAATTTGGGTTGAAATCACCAGTGCCTTTGAAACTACCCAATACATAGATATTACCTTCATTATCTTGAGAAATATCAATTCCTTTAGAATCTGAACCAGTACCTAAATTTTTAGCCCAAATAAGATTGCCATTTGCATCTAACTTAGATATAAATGCATCATCACCTAATGCTGAAGTTAAATTATGAACTCCTGTATTGGGATCAAAATCGACGGTCCCATTAAAAGATCCAGTGGAATATATATTATCGGAAGCATCAATAATCTGACCATTGCCATAGTCATATTGACTTCCTCCCATGCCTTTTACCCATTCATAGGTTTGGCCAGTTACTGATAGATTAATTATAGTTAGAATTAGGGATAGGGTGAAAAGTTTTTTGATCAACATAAATTTTTATTTTTTATAAGAATTATAAATAATTATACCATTTTGCAATGGAGCAAACCTACTTGCGATTACTTGCTGGGAGACAATAATAATTCCTATTTCAAATAAAGTCAAAATTCAGTGAGAATGGAGTTTTTGTTCTTTTTTTGTGCCTTAGTTATTGATAAAGAATAGCTTGCTTGTTTATTAAGGGTAATTCTCATTTCCTTTTTTTTATTTTTTATAAAAAAATGAATACTAGATTTTGTTAGTTTTGTGACGTTGCAAATGTTTAGGATGGAGTTTTTGGGAAAGGAGGGGATAGTCAACCTTAGCTCTCCTAAAATGAATTAGAGGCTTAGTTTAAACGTTAGGATCTTGAAATACTATTCTTCAGGTAGTTTTTATAGTAATGCTTATTTACTCTACACTTTGAGCTTGATAATTAGGAGAGTAAGAATATTAATCACTAGTTCTTGAAGGTATTTGACAGGAGTTAACAATATTATCCCATTGCTTTTGAGGTGCCAAAATAGATAGAAATTTGCTGAGTGCTTGTCGTTTATCTATATCTAAATGGTAATCTATATATTTATAATAATACTCTTCTACACTAAAATTTGTATAACAGGATTGAAAGAGTTGTGCAACTTGACTACGATGTGCTAAACCGAGTGCCAAAGCTTTATTAAACCGAGCTTCAAAGTTTTTATCTAGTGGTTTATTACTGACCCAAGCTGCAAACACAAAAGGTAGATTGGTGAACTGCTGCCAAGTAGCACCTAAATCATAGATATAAGGATATTTATTTTCGAGTCCAATAGTGCGATCTCCAATGATTAAGGCAGCTGTAGTACCTTGTATTTGCTGTTCAAACCCAACTTTAGCATGAATGAATTCTATGTCTAGTTTCCAATAGCTTTTTACTAGATATTGAGCTAGTGCAACAGAGGTTCTAGACTGATAGTCTAGGTACAAATGGGTTAGATCTTCTATAGGACATTGTGCATAGATGCAAACTGTTTTGACCACCCCTAAGGTGCCTATGCAAAAGTCCGAAATAATATGTGCTTCGGGTAGATTGGGTATCGCTGCTACAGGTATCAGCCCTAAATCAGCCTCACCTGTTTCGAGCTTCTGTGCGCAAATAGAGGGCATGTCTAAACTTAGGTTAACCTCTTTGTCTATCCCTGCTTGAAAAAGTCCATACAGAAAGGGTTTGGTGTTGAGGTAGGATACCGCTGATATGTTGATTTTTGAGTCCAAATGCTTAGAAGAATCTATAGGTTAGATAATAATGTTTATGGGTATGATATTTTTCAATACTAGACAATAAGGGCATTCGTACTACACAAAGTGTGTCCTTTTCTTCTGGCACGATAGAATTGTAATAAAAAGGGAAAATAGGGTGAGAACGATGTTGGAATTTATGTTGTTCTAAATATTGGTGACTTATAATCTTGATAGCTTGATTGTTGATATACAGTTGAGCATTTTTTAGGGGAATAGAGATGCTGATAGCTTCCTTCAGTAAGGAAGGCATTTCTGACAACTCAATAAGATGTTTATGGTTATCTTTTGTAAAATTATTTTCCGCTAAGCATTTTTGTATACGTTCTATTGAATGTGAACTAGAGAGTGTATCTACTCTCTCATATCTAGATAGAAAATAAGTTGTATGAATAGTGTCTATCCTTAAGGTTGTATCGCTTAAAATTACGGATTTTCCTGCAATACAGATTTGTGTAGTGTCTGTAGAACAAGAACAAAAGTGACTAAATAGATAACTCGTTCCTTGAAATTGAAAACTGTCTTTTTTAGCAATCAATAAATGTTCATCTTTTTGCAGGTACAAGGTCTCCAAAGAATCAAAAGCTTCTTGGAGTTCTTGGGCTTCTGTTTTGGGTAGTTTAGGCAAATCGAATCTTTGGACTGGGAATGGATATATACAGTCCAAAGATTGGTTATCAATAGCAGTTTGTGAAGGAGGATACCATATCGTATCGCCTTGTGGGCAATTATTGCAAAGGTTTTTTCTTACCTTGTCTCTTTTAGAGTCAAGGTTGCAAGAGAAGATTAGGATACCCAAAAAAGCAAAGATATAGGATTGTCTATTCATCTTATAAAACAGTGACTTCTATGAAATGTTTTTTTAATTCAGGTATAGTAACTTTTGCATCATTTTGACCATGAGGATTACGTAAATGTAAATAAATACCATCCCATTTTTTGAGTGAGTATGCATGTTTGGCAATAAGTTGATCTTTACTTTTTAACTTAATATTAGAATCTAGAAGAGGGGCTGTTCCCAATGTTATAGCTTTTGTGGGGATGCCATTTTTATCACAAGTATTAGATAAATTCTCTTCTATCACAGTTTCAGAATCATTCTTCAAATTAATAAAATCTTCTGTGACTGTAAATGGATTCCCATCACCTAAATCAACAGTTTCTTTTTTTGTTATAGTTTCTTGACCTGTTAGTACTTCTAGAGCTACCTCAAGTGTACCACCACCATCAATATTATCATATCCACCCATAGCTTTAGCATAAGCTTTTTCAAACAACATAGCCCAAAGTTCATTGTCTCCTTTTCCAGCAAAAATTAAATTTCCACTTGCATCAACTGGAAAATCTGCGTCTACTTGTATTGTAGTTTTTTTACGTTTTTGATTTCTGTTTTTGCGAAGGTATAAGGTAACTTCATAGATGCCATCTTTCTTTTCTTTGATATTCTTTTTTAGTAAATCTGTATGGCTATTTGCTAAAGTAGAGAGTGCACTTATAAAAAAACAATTGCCCATTGTTGGTCCTTGTACTGGATCATCTGGATTTATGCCATCAACCTTGTCATATACAGGGAGGGCACTCATATCTTTGTAGGTAGCATTTGATCTACCTGTTGTTGGATCATCTGCAGCCTTTTTTAATTGATTATCAGTGCGTTTTTTAGCTTTTGCGATACCTTCTTTAGTTCGTTGGATATATTCTGCAAAATCACCTTCTCCCATATCTTTTTTTAGTTTATGATATAGTTTTAAATATTCTGTTGCAGATACTTTATTGAGGCCATTTTCCTCAATTTCTTTTTCTAAAGTTAGAATGTGATCTTCTAATTCTATATGTTCAATTAACTTATGAGCTATTTCTGCTATGCGCATAGCTTGATCTAAATCTTTTTGAGTAGCTACTAAATCTTCAATATTAGATTTGGTAACTTTTGCAAAAGTATCAACAGCACTGTTAAGAGCATTAAAACCACTTGCTATACACTCTATTAATTCATCAATAAAGCAAGGGCGATCTCCAATGTTACTTTGTAAAAAAGTTTCAGCCTGCTTTTTACTACCTTCTACTAATGCTTTTTGAGTGTATTTTTTTAAAACCTTAATCTTCTTCGCATTGATTTTTAATTCAGGCGATTTTTTAAGGAGTGCTTTATTACTTTTTAATATTTTTAAGAATTTCTCGCTTAACCCTAATAATTGGTTTAGTTTTTCTTGTTGACTCATTGTATTTAGAACATGTTTAAAAATTAAAGCAAGTAAAGTTTAAAAACGGTTTAATAAAATTTGGCAATTAGCCCAAAGAATCC
>JAAEPD010000374.1 GCA_024222455.1 Aureispira sp. | reverse complement strand
TTCGCCTAGTGTTTTTTTGTCCGTGGGTCAGACTGAGTTTCTTGCAAGGCTTCTATGTACTCTTTAAACATCATTTTCTGGTTTTTAAACTCACAAATTAACTATTATCTACTACTTTTATACTTTTCCGAAGTTTTTAAAAAATAAGGTTATTGTTGCATCAAGCTGTTCAATAGCCTTATTTTTTTAACGCTTTTTGTCTAATTGCTCCAATAGCCACTTTTGGCCAGCTAAAGGTTTTGTTTCCTCAATTTGCTTCTGAAGCTGAAGCTTTTCCTCTTTAGAATAAATAGGCAACTGCATCAGTTTTTTAGTCATCGAGATTAGGTTTAGATAATTTGCTTTGTGGTATCCCATTACCTTTTTTCGATGGATGAAGACCCTAAAACTATCTAGTAGTGCATCCAATGCTTGGAAACTGCCTTGCTCATAGTAAATAATCAATAACATCATTTTGGCATCCATCGTTAGCAATAGATCATCGTACTCTACTTGAGCAATAAGTTCAATTGCAAGATTATATTCTTTTTTTGCAAAATGTAGTTTAGCTGTGTTGTAGTGCTCATAGTTTTGGCGATGAGACTCCTGTAAATAACTACTATAGTTGTTGATGAAATTAGTTACCCAATCAAACTCCTTGAGATGTAAGCCAAGAGCAACAGTATTTTTATACGCAAAATGACTAAGTGTTTGATTTTCGATAAGAATGCCATTGGCTAAGCCATTTTTGTATAGATCAAAGGCTAAGCGAATATATTTATCTGTACCTGTATTCAAACGTTTGATACAATAATTAATGGCTACCGAATATATAGAGCGCTGCTCATTGTGAGGGAGTACAAAAAGATTATGGTTGATGTAGTGATTAAGCTTTTGAAAATATTCCTCTTTTTCAGGAGTAGTCAATGCCATGTAGCTATAATAGTATAACATGACAACTGGAACATCATCATATTTTCCAGTAGTTACTTCATCCAAAACAGCTTGAAGCATAGAAAACTCATAATCTGTTTTGACTAAGGCTGAGTGAGATAGACTAGTTGAAGCATATTTTAGAGTAGTTATGATATAAAATATAGTAGCTTGTTTGTCTATATCTTGTACGTTTATTGCTCTTGTACGGTCTTGGGTGCCTTCTAGCTCAAATTTATTGACTTCTACAGTGTATTTGTCTAAATAAAATAATTCATTTTGAATAGTAGATTTATTTAATTCTTTAGCTGTCTTTTCTAGATAAAGGGAGGCCTGTAGGGGGAGATTATGATTTCTATAAGCTTTTGTTAAATTTTTTTTATAATTAAGTTTGCTGTCAAATGCGGCATAATAGCTGACAAAATCCTCTAGGGTTTTTAAGGCAAAAGACATGACATGTCGAATACGTAAATCATCATAGGATTTGTTTGAATACAAATACTCAAAAGCCTTTTTCTTTTGTACGGTTAATTCACGAATACTTCTTCTAGAAAACAGGAATTCAAAGAGCTTTTGGACATCTTTATGTTGATTGTGGACAGGAGAGTATATCCATTGTTTTAGCAAACGAATCTCTTGCTTAGTTAAGGTTTTATATAGTTGGACCAATTTGCTGTTAAGCATCTGTTTTTTTTATTTCTTGCTCGTTAATATCTGACAATCTATGATTTTTGTAATAGTTTGACGATTTTTTATAGTCTATATTTGATACCAAGTTAAAGATACTATAATAGATTATTAACATCAGATATACTTTTAGAGTCGTCGTTATTTTTTTTGAGGCCTCTTATATATACCCTCATTAAAAAAAAAGTTTACTTGACTATGATGGAGTTTTATCAGAAAACTTTATCAAAATTATTTTGATTGAATTTGGGATTGGGACATGTAAATAGTACCAAGCACCCAATTTCAGTCAAAAAAAGAAACAAAAAATATAATTCAAATTTATATAAAGATATTTCTTAGTGAGTTGTTTTGGGATAGAGGTTGTCTTAACAAGTAAGATAACCTCTTTTTATTTTAAAAAATAAAAATAATAAATTTTGACAACAAAACAGTGCTTGAGAGGTTTAAATATCTGACAATAAACAAATTATTTCCATAGTTGTTTGCTGATTACCAGTGGGTTAATACTTTTTTTGTTTAAGTTATGTCTGACAATTGTTAAAAAGTGTTATAGGTTTTGAGTAAATTATATTGTATATTTAGTAGTATAAGTGAATATAAGGTGTTATAGATGAGGTGAATTGCGTGGAATTTTGATAAACTATGGGTTATGAAAAAAATACAACAACTTTTTGGAATAGGACTACTATCAATGGTTACAGCTTTCGGAGCAGATGCTCAGAATGGCTTAGGGGTTAGTGATGATCCTATCTTAGGAACATATCCTAAAATTGGTATAGTAGAAGGAAGTTCAACTTCTAATTTTATAGAAGGAGTTATATATCTAGATACAGATAAAAATTGTGGTTATCAATCTACAGAAGAAACATTGGAAGGAGTGTTTGTGCAAGCAACTAACCTAATTACTGGCGAAGTACAGTCTGGCACAACTGCTGCTAATGGTAGCTATTCTATAGCTGTAGAAGAGGGCCGTTATCGTATCGAAGTTAAATTACCAAGTCCATATTATAAGTTGAGTTGTCAAAGTGAATCTATTCTTGATTTCTCTAGTGTAGGCGAAACAAAATCTGCAAATCTAGGTTTAGTGGCTACTGTCACTTGTGCCTTTTTAGATGTAAAAATAGATGCACCACTCCTACATAGTACAGATGCTAGTTCTTATACAGTGTCTTATTGCAATCATGGTACTGCAGAAGCAGAGGATTCTTATATAAGATTAGTCTTAGATGACTATCTAACTGTTGAAGGTAGTACACATCCTATTGCATCTCAAGAGGGAAATACTTATATATTTGAGTTAGGGACTATCGATAAAGGAGCTTGTGATCAATTTGAGCTAAATGTACAAGTTGATGCTAAAGCTATTGAGGGACAAAATCATTGTACTAATGTAGCTATTTATCCTGATAATATCTGTGACCCAGCTGTAAAAGGGGTTCGTCATGATCTTGTAAATAATGATCATGGTGAAGCTATTCATGTTCTGGGTACAGGAAGAGATTTTATATTTGAAGATAATGTAATCTTAAGGTCAGATAACAATACAGAGGCTATGGATATAGGACCTGTAATTTTAGGATCTGAGCAAGGAGGGGGATCTTCTAGTTCTACAAACCCTGTAACTATTACAATTCCTACAAATACATCAACTAATGTAGCTGTAACTAATAATAGCCAAACCAATTCAACTTCTAACAATGGTAGTGGGTGGACCACAGATGAAATCAATTCTTTTTATGAAGAATTAAGTATGAATTTCCCCGAAGATGATAGGTTCTCTGCAGAAGATTGTCAAGCTAATACAAGTTTTTATAATAGTATAGAGATCAATAATACTTCAAATAACAATAGTAATAGCAATAGTAATACTGGTGGTTCAAGCTCTAATAGCACTAATGATGATAATGAAACAGGAACCACGACTAACTCTGCTACTACTAATTCAATTAGTGGAGAAGACAATGATGATGAATCTGCAATCAAAAAGATATTAGAGCATGAAGATTCTGATGAGATAGAGGTTCAGGTCAATGTAATGCCTAATCCATTTTTTGATAAGGCTACTATTGTTGTAAAAGGTGGAACTTACGAACAGTTAACCTTAGAGGTCTTAAATGTTGCAGGTCAAGAAGTGCGTCAGTTGCAAATGACTAATAACCAAGTTCAATTTTCTCGCGAAGATTTATCAAGAGGTATGTACATCTACCGTATAAAAGGTGATGGTGCGATGATCCATTCTGGTAAATTGCTAATTCGTTAGACTAAATATAAGCGTTTAATAAAAATGGTGAAGCTGTTAGAACTAGATTCTAACAGCTTTTTTTTATTATACTGAGTATATAGTAAGCGAATATGAAGTCTATAATGATTGGCTATCTAACCTATTTTAGGTTTTAGAGAGCATAGCTAGTATTTTATCTAATCTTAGATTGTATATACTATACAGGAAGGATAAGCACAAAAAAAAAGACTACCTGATTAAGGTAGTCTTTGTAATTAACTAAAATAGTTAATTTATTTTTTCTTTGCTTTCTTTAGAGCAGCTTTCAATTTCTTGTTGTCTACAGTTTCAGACAACTCTTTACCAGCTCTAAATTTAACAGTTACTTTGTCAGAAATTTTGATTTCTTTCTGAGTAGAAGGGTTGATACCTTTACGAGCAGCACGGTAAGCTACATCAAAAGAACCGAAACCTACTAAAGTAACTTTGTCACCACCTTTCAATGCTTCTTTTACTGCATCAAGAGTAGCGTTTAATGCGCTAGCAGCGTCTGCTTTTTTCAAACCTGCTGATTCAGCGATCTTATCGATCAAATCTCCTTTGTTCATAACTATTCAAATTTTGTTGTTTCAGATTTTTTTTAAATCGTTGGTCCACAAATTTATAGCGTTTTACGGCATTTCCAAATTTTTTTCAAAAAAAAATGGCGCTTTTGCCCATATTTAGTGCATTTCAGCAGATTTTTTGCCTTTTTTGTGCATAAACAGGCCCTTTCAAGCTCTTTTTTGAAAAAAAAATAGGCTGTTCAAATGCATAAATCCTTAGCTTATAACTCTTTTGTAGGTTCTAGAGATGTTTTTTAGAAAATTAGGGGAACTGATGTATATTGTAAAAATGAAAACAATCCTACTTATAATAATATGCATTTTGGGAATAAACATAAGCAAAGGCAAAGCTCAGAATGATAGCATAGATATTACCCAACCAAAAGCGGTTGCAACATATTTAGTTCAAATGTCTAGCCCTGTTGCTCAAATAGGGTATCTAAAAACAATAGCAAGGCAGTTACGTTTGAAAAAGCCTAGTTTGGCTATGCAATACTGTACAGAAGGCTTAGTATTACTGCAACAGTTACACAATGTTGAAAATAAAAACTACCTAAATGCAGATTTACTCTTGACCAGAGCTGATATTTATCTTGGGGGAGGCTCTTATGACACCGCATTAGTAGAGGTGCAAAAATTAAAAAAAATATTCCCTTTAGATGATATGCAACAAGTGTGGGCAGGAGCTATTGAAGGAGATGTTTATGGCTATCAAGAAGTATACGAAAAAGCGTCTAATGCCTATTTTCAAGCTTTAAAGATTTTAGATAAACAAGACGACCTATCCTTAAGATCTCGTATTTATAATGGAATGGGAACAGTCTATCATGTACAAGCAGATAGACCCATGGCTGCTAAATACTACAAAAAAGCACTTGATATTCGGCAGGAACGAAAGGAATGGAGTAGGATGGCTCCTCTTTATAATAATTTAGGTGTGCTTTTTAGGCAAGAAGAGCAGTATGATTCAGCCAAATATTATTATTTAGAGGGCATTCGAGTACGACAGATGATAAAAGATACTGCAGGGATAGGAGGTATACTCAATAATTTGGGTGCTATGTACTATTTCTTAGGGAAATATGATACCGCAATTACTTATTATCATGATGCACGAGAGTTAGGGGTGCAATCTAGAGACACTTCTGATATATTTACAGCAGAGCTTAATTTAGGCGGAACCTATATAAAGCTTGAAGAGTATGCCAAGGCCAAAAAATATTTAGAGCAAGCTGCAATATCAGCAGAGGGCAATACACATGATGTTAATGAGGAACGCTTAAAGTATATATACTCTGTTTTTTATGAAAAACAAGGGGACTACAAAAATGCCTATGCTAAGCTCAAGGACTATATTATTTATTATCAAAAAATAAAAAAACGAGAAACTCGGGAGCTAACCAAAGACATGGAAGCTAAGTATGAGAATACTAAGAAGGAACAAGAAATTACTATTCTGAAACAAAAACGAGAACTACAGGCAGCTACACTTCAAAAAAAGGATTTGGAAATAACTGTCCAGAAAAAACTCCGAAACTGGCTTATCTTAGGAACTGTGCTGTTATTAGGGTTGATTGGAATTATTTGGACTTTCTATAAGAAACAACAGCATATCAATGCCCTCTTAGAAGAACAAAAAAAGGCTATAGAGGCTCAAAATAAAGAAAAGGAAGTCTTGCTCAAGGAGGTTCATCATCGTGTAAAAAACAACCTGCAAATTATATCTAGTTTATTAAACATTCAGTCGAGACGTATAGATCATGCACCTTCTAAGGCTGCGTTTAAAGAGATTCGGAATAGAATAAAATCTATCGCCCTAATCCATCAAAAATTATATATGAATGATGATATTGCTAATATAGATGTGGTTACGTATATCCAAGAATTGGTACGCAATATTATGCGCTCTTATAGTGGACAAGGCAAACAATTGGAGCTTGATTTTGACCTCAAGCCATTGCAGCTAAGTTTGACTACGGCTGTTTCTCTAGGTCTGATAGTGAATGAATTGGTGTCCAACTGCTTTAAATATGCTTTTGTGGATGCCCAAAAAGGTAAAATAACAATTAGTTTAGATGTCGTAGAAGGCAATAAATACTTATTATCTGTAGCCGATAATGGGCAAGGTGTTGATGCTGATATTTTGGAACAAAAACGACGTTCTTATGGGCTTTCGATGATTTTGTCTTTAGCAAAAAAAATGAATGGCATGTTTAGGTTAGGCCCAACAAAAATTGGCACTTTAGCAGAAGTAGAATTTGAGAATATAGAGCAGAATGCATAACTTGAGAGAGAGTTAAGTAACGAACATCCCTAATATTTATAATGATTTAATAGATAATTGAACCCACATGGCAAAGAAGATACTAATAGTAGAAGACGAAGTAATTATAGCTGAAGATTTGGCTGGATCATTAGAAGATTTGGGCTATGAGGTAATTGGTCCTGCTGACAACGCCTCTGATACCCTTAAACTCATCAAAAAGAACACACCAGATTTAGCTATCTTGGATATCAACCTCAATCAACCAATAGATGGGGTGCAAATTGCCTCTATCTTGCGCCAAGACTACCAAGTGCCTTTTGTGTTTTTGACAGCCTTTTCGGATGCTTCTACACTTGATCGAGTCAAAAAAACAAACCCTTACGGATATATTGTCAAACCATTTGACGAGGCAGACCTACAAGTGACCATTACCTTAGCTTTAGATAAATTTGAGAAGGAGCAAGAAGCTCAGACAACTCCTGTTGCTCCTATCCAAAGCACTCCTTCGGAGGATACTATTTTTATAAAAAGCGATAAACAAGAGTTTCTGAAAATTAAGTTAGCTGATATTCAACATGTTGAAGCCTACGATATTTATTCTTATATATTTATTGATGGTAAAAAACAGCTAGTGAGTGCTACGCTCAAACACCTAGAGAAACAAATTAATTATGAATCCCTCATGCGTATTCACCGTTCACATATAGTCAATTTAGATAGGATAGAAGCCATCAAAGGCAACCGTGTAATCGTAGATGGGCAAGAAATACCTATCGGAAAATCTTATCGTTCAGCCTTGATGGAGCGTTTAAAATTTATTTAAGTAAAGGAGTCCAAATTCCTTTTACCTATCGTTTTAGGTCATTCACATAAAAAATCTTTGGGTTAACCTGCTTTAATTGTTTAGAGCTGAGGGTTGACCTACATTTGTTACTGTTGATATTAATTTACAATACAAAAACTCAAGATTGTATGAATAGCATAAAAAGTATAGCATTAGTATTTCTAGTAGGATTATTCTGTTTTTCTACTGTAGAAGAAGCTAGTGCTCAATTCCCAAGAATAGGAAAAGTTAAATTACCTACCAAAAAGAAGGATAAAGATAAAAAGGCAACTACTTCTAATACTTCCTCCAGTACAAGCAAAAATACTTATCAAGCCAATATGGATGAAGGCTACAAACAAAAAGAAGCTAAAAACTATATTGCAGCTTACAAGGCTTTCAATAAGGCATTGGAACTCAAAAGTGGTGATTATAGTGCAAAAAAGCAGGTGGGTGAAACAAAGAATACTGTGGAAGATAAATATATGGGGCAAATGAATACTGCCCTGAAAAGTGGTGATTGTGATGCTGTAGAAAAAGATTTGGCTATCGTTATGGATGCTTTCGGAACTTGGTATCAAGAGAAATATTATAAAGAAAAAATAGAAAGCTGTAAAGTTGCTAATAAAGATAAAGCTACTGCAGATAAAAAAGCTGCAACTGCTGCTGCTAATGCGTCGAAAAAAGCAGAAATCTTATCTGGTAATAAAGGTAAAGCTTTAGCTTATACACAATACAAATCACTAGATTTTAAGACAGAAGTAAAAGCAGAAGAGGACTTAATGTTCAAGTTTGTCTTGAATAAAACGCTAATGGAAGAAGCTACAGAACGTGGTGTAAGTACTTCTGGGAAGACTTATCTTATTATCAACATGGAGATGGCTGAAGGTAAAGTAACTGCGGGGCCATTTATGTTAGATGCCTCAGCTCTGACAATGGTTGACGAAATGGATTTTGTGATGAGTGTAGTGACCGATGAATTTAATAAAGAACTTAAAAGCCGTCAGAGCGAAATGGGCTTTGGTGATGCTTTGATGCTTAATTTCTTAAAACATTCTAAAAGTACTCAAAAACGTTGGATCCGTTTGTTGGCAGGTAATATTGCAGCAGGCAATATGGTAGCAGGAAAAACGAATGACGTAAAAATGAACATGTACTTTTGCAAAAGTAATACTGACCGAAAACCTATAGGCAAAGCATTGGCTTCTGGTGGTGTGAAAGTAAAAGTAACAGAAAACAGCATCAAGGAGTTGTATAGTAGTGGACGTATCCCGGAAAACTATCAGCCTAAACCTGACAATGGGCTTACACACGACCTGCATAAAAAGAGCTTAAACAAAATAGTATGGTCTACTAGCGAAATCAAGAAAGACCAAACTTCTACGTCTGGATTCAAAACTACTTTTTCTTCATTGGCTGGGGGTATTTACGGACGTGTTTACTTGCCTAAATCTTTACGCAACTATGGAGCTGTTTTTGGTCAGCCAGATAACTGTGGCTACTTCTTTAAATTTTATATTGATGGGAACGAAGTAGGTTCTTCCGCTTATCATCGTTTAGCTGAAAAATCTTGTAACGAATGGACAACTTGGCAAGTGGGACTAGCTCCAAAAGCTAGCGATGATTATGATTATGGTACTCCTGAAGGTTTTGCAAATATACTGAAAACTGTAAAAGAAGGAACACATAAAGTTAAGGTAGAAATGGTTCTAAACTTTTTGGAAGATGGTACTCCTAATCTTGTAAAAGTAGCTAGCTCTGAGTTTACCCTAACCACTAGCAAAAGTGATAAAGCAAAATTTGTAGATAAGCATGAAACTAAAGTGCCAGTTGGAGGGAGTAGAGCTGAAAATAGAATTAGAATTACTATTGAAAATAAAACAGACAAACAAATTGACTACTCTATAGTAGGAGATGGGTTGTCTACTGGTGGTTGGGTATATCCTAATCAGACTAGTTGTTGTAGGGTTCCTATTGGTTATTGGCTGAAAATTAATGATCGAGAATTTCATAAAACTACCAAAAGTGATGATGGTAAAACTATAGTCTATCCATAAGATAAATATCTAATTAAGATTAGACAGGGCCCTCAAGAGTCCTGTCTTTTTAGTATATTCAACTAGCCTTTTTATTTATATAAATAACAACCTAGATATGAAAAATTTAATTGGGATAATTCTAGTGTTAATAACCTTTTGGGCCTGTGAAACAGAACCAAGTGATACCAACGAAATACCTAAGGAATATAGTAAAGCTGGTTATACTGAGGCGATGCACAAGGTTTTTGGAGGTGCAGGCAACAATGATGACGAATTGGTGTCTGGAGCGGTGGTTGATGATAGCGGAAATGTCTATTTTTCGCTCAATACGAATAAGGATGTAATTATTGGAAAAATAGATGCAGGAGGTTCATTGGGCTGGTCAAAGAAATGGGATGGCACATATGATGATGAAAGTCCAGACTCTGGAGGGAATGCCGAAACAGGTGGTACCGCCAATTCTATTTCTATGGATGCTTCGGGCAATATTTATGCAGTATTGAGCAGTTCGGATGTATCTCAAAATAATATATATAGTGCCATTATTCTCAAAATAAATCCTAGTGATGGAAGTACGGCATGGGCTAAACAATGGAAACCTGAATGGCCTACTGGTTCTGTCATTGCTCGTATGGATGCAAGGGCTTCTGGGGTAGATGCTACTGGCGATTATGTTTATGTCACAGGCAGTACTGCTAATGGTGATGTAGTCTTATTGGCTATTAATAAAGGTGATGGAAGTATTTTCTATCAACGTACCTTAGATATTGTGCCTGGTACAGCAGACAAAGGGCATGTGCTACGCAAAGATAATAATGGAAATTTGTTTATCTGTGCTATATCAGGAAGTAGTGCACACCTTGTTAAAATAAGCTCTGCTAATACTGCTAATCCTGCTGTGGCTTGGGTCAAGAAGGTAGATATGGGCGTTGGGTCTAAATTTAACTCCATAGATATTGATAATAATGAACTGTATCTTTCTTGTGATATAAGAGGTGTAACTACCTATTTTAATGTGCTTAAACTCAGTAATGATGGAGCTATACAATGGGGCAAAACTTATCCTGGAAATGACAATGACAGAAACAATACTCATGTAGTAAAAGTAGTCGGAAGCTCTGTGTATATAGGCGGGCGCACTGCTCAAAAAGGTTTAGACAACCAAATGGGAGATGGTTTGTTGGTCAAATTAGATAAGTCTACAGGTGCTTTACAATGGCATGGATATTTGTTTTCTGGGCTAGAAGATGGTCAAAGTGCAGAACATAGAATCAAAGGGATTCATGCAAAAGGTAGTAATGTTTATATTGTGGGGCAAGTCTATACAGGTAACGCCAATAGTGGTCATTTTACAGGAGATTGGGTGACCAAAGAGGCGACTTTGCAAGATTATGCACCTACATTCACAGATGTAACTGCATTGAACTTATCTACTCCTTCTACAGGCGAAATTAGAGATGCTACAGGTACTTATACTGATGCAGGGAGCAATTATGTATTGCAAGATGCTGTCAGCAAAACACAGACAAGTGCTCCTGATGGAGATTTGTTTTATGTGAAAATGAGTTTAAATTAGCGTCAATATAAATCGAAAATGAAATAAGCCATCCTTTAGCTGTAAAGGATGGCTTGTTTTTTATTCAAATAGGATTTTGGAGATGAAGTAGACCTTTCTTTTTTTCTTAGGAGTCTTCTCGTCTTTATTTTTTATTTTTTGCTTTCCATATGCAATGAAACAGTTTTTGTACCAGTGATTGATATTCGAAATTGTCCATTTGGTCTTATCGCCTGTATATAATGTTTTTATGGGTTCCGTTTTCAGCTCGTTTAATATCTTACCAGTATTGTCTATTGTTTTAGTAACAATTCGCCCCCCGCTTACAAATAAGAGTTTTAGGCTATTTTCATCCCATTCATCTATAGAAATGAATTTTTTGACAAAGAATGGTTTGTATGTTGGCCACATTTCAAAAGTCTGATCCCACAGAAGTGTGCCATCAAGCCCAAATTTAGCTATAAAAGCATGGGTGTATCTATAGCCATCAAATACCTGGCGAGTGTGTGTAGTTGTTTGGGTTACCCCATTTACTACAGATGTGGTCGTATATGTTTCTGTTCTGGTAGTAGTATAATAAGCCTCACCAATCAATATATAACCATCTTCTCTTACAACAATATCATGAGGGGCAATTCTATAACTCAGTTTAAATTCTTTTCCCTTCTTCTCTTTTTTCTCTTTCTTCTTTTTAAGTCTTTCCTGTCTTTTTTCGGGAAGGTAAGAAAGGAAATTATTAAGATCTGTAAACTTATGAAAGTTTATAAAATCGATGTTACTGCCTTTGGCCTTACAGAAATAAATACCCTCAGATAAAAATCGATTATTGCTTGAATAAGTGCCTGTGAAAATATATTTATCTTTTTCAAGATTCAAAGCAGAAACCCCTAAGATGGATTCTTCTATGTTTTCGGTTAAATTAAAAGACTCTTTTTTATTTCCTTGGTCATCAAGATTAAGTATATAAGTATCCTGTTTGCGCTTGTCTACTCGAACATGTACATAAAGCATGACTTCATTAGTCTTTTCTAGTAATTGAAAATCACTTAGGTCAATATGTTTAGGTTTTACCTTGTGAATAGAAAGAAGTATAGGTTTTTGCTGCCCTGTTTTCCAATTTATAGAAAATAGATAGGGGATGTTTCTTATAATACTTTTGAAGTATGCATAGTCTCCCAAAACAGCCATTTGACTAATTCGACATTTTTTAGGTAACGCACCACTTACAAGAGTGAGGTTACAGTCTTTAGCGTCAACTGTAACTAACGAAAAATTACCTTTTCGATCTTTGAATAAAGTATAATTTCGGTCTAAGTCATTAAAACTTTCACTCCTAAATTGTTTTGAAGGTAACTTAACATTTTTTTCTTTGCTTAACTCTAAATTGGTATTATACAATTGGTAGTTCCATTCTCTTTCTCCATTTTCAACCTCCTCATTTAGGGATTGTAAGAGAAAGCCTTTTTCTCCAAATTCATGTATTTTTTCGCTAGAGTAGCCATTATTTAACTCAATTTCTACTCTTGCCTCTTGCTTAATTTGGGTGTAGGCAAAAAGAGGCATTACTATAAATAGTAAGACTAATTTTTTCATTTTTTTCATGGTTAAGTTTCTTGCCCAAAGGGCAAATAAAAGGTTAGTTTCTGTTGATATATTTGGTGTGCTAATGGCAATCCCAATTGTAAAGCACCTTAGAAAAATCTAAATTAGCTAAGTCTTGAGGATGTATAAAAAAGTTGCCAATACCTGCATCTCCCCAAGAAATTCCTTTGGTAGAGTCGATTTGTAGGAGCAGGATATAATCTTCAAAGCCTCCACGTCTAGGGTCATCTTGCGTAAAATCTGCATAACCACCCATTTTGTGCCCTTTGCTTCGAGGAATTATCTGGTCATATTCATCCCAAGTATCATACATAGTTTCTCCAAAATTATTCTCGAAGAAGCACTCTACTGTATCACCCATGAATTTCTTGAACTGGACATCTGAGCTTGGTACATATTCTTCGCCTACCGAAAAAGAGAGTTGGTAGACTCCTCCTGCCAACGGATTTATCATAGGGTCGTTAGATGGAGTATAGTCACCAAAATCAGTCTGATAATTATCAGCAAGGCTAGGGTAGTAGCGTACACAAAAGTTCTTTTGTTGAGTAGGATTAGAGAAATCACAACCATACCCCTTCCCTCCTATAAAAAACTGCAAGATGCCTTGAGCAGGATAACCTTCCAAATCAGGAATCTCTCCAAAATTTAACTGTGCTAACAACAGCATATTCTTAGCCTTCTGGTCTTGGGGTAGTTTTTCGCCTTTAGGCAAATAAGGATTGCCTCCAAATTTACTAGTACTAATCGTGATATGCTCAGTAGGAGTGGCTTCTATTTGTATAGAAGGTGCCTTGGAGTCTAAAATTTTCTTTTCGAAAGGTTGGAAAGATCGAGACAGTTGCATAATGCTTGTTAGGTGTATTAAAACTAAAAAAGAGCAGTGTTAAAGCTTTTGATGCGACTAAATTAAGGAATTGTAGCCTAACTTTTGAACAGACCTCAAATTCTTTCCCTTAGATGATTATACCATTAACTCAAAAAATATAGCCGTTCACCTAAATAAATTGTTTAGCAAGTTCGACTGCTCTATATTTGAAGTATAAAGTTAATAAACAGTTAGTTCCCTTACGTAGGAATTTAATTTGAATGATAATATATAATCCTCTATTTGAAAAAAAAATATACTGACCAATGATAAAGTTCAATGATAAAGTAGCACAAAGGATTCTGGCATTGGCAGTAGGATTAAGTCTTATTTTGTTCACCTCAAGTTTATTGCTGTCTACAATAGATGTCTTAACAACTTCTACCGCTATCAATCAAGAGTCAACCGCTTGGGTATTGTTGGGGACAGATGATGATTATGCTTATTATAGTTATATAGATGCCATTGGGCAAATTCAGTATTCTAAAATAGAGGTAGATAAATTCCACAGTAGAAAAAAGAATAATGATGCTTCTGTTTTTTCGGGGCATCTCAATGGTTGGAATGATTAATAATAAAGAGAGTAAAGATAAATAGTTTCATAGCCTATTTAGTGTTTTTGTAATAATTGACGTTCCAAAAAAGAACCCTAATTCATTGGAATATTCAATTAAAGCTTACCCTTTTCGATACAAGATCGAAGAGGGTTTTGCTATTTTATAGAAAGCTTAACAGAGGGAAAATTTAAAACCTAGTTATTGATGAGCTATTCAACATTACTAGTTAAATCTAAATCCAAAGATTTAGATAAGGGTTATCTTATTTTAAAGGTTATGTAAGTAATTATAGTAGATGATAAATTGTTCTTTTTTATTTAGCCCTTCGTTAGACAACTTACCTTAATAGCTAAGGCTATTAGGCAGAACATCTGCCTTGTCTAATCAAAAAATTACGGCTTTATCTCTATACAAAATTTACTTACATAACCTTTTTTACCATTTAAGCAATTTTCCATTACCTAAATTTTTAGGGCGTTCACATAGAAAATGCTTTCATTGACTTGTTTTTTTTTGTTCAAACCTAGAGATAGCCTAGATTTGGTGACAATAGTAATGAAGACTAGATAGATCTGTTAAATAAAAATAGATCATCCTAAAACTTCTAGTTAAGGACTAGTTTTAATCTTTTTTATCACATAAAAAGCAAAAAAAATGAACAAACAAATTTTATTTATGGTCGGTTGTTTCGCTGTACTTTTTACATTTAACTCTTGTAAAGAAGAAATAAAAGGATGTACTGATAGTACTTCATCTAATTTTAATCCGGATGCTACTGTAGATGATGGATCTTGTAATGGTAGTAATGGTACTGGAACAGGAGATTATCCAGCAGGTTATTCAAAGGCTGATTATACTGAGTTGTTTCATAAAGTTTATGGAGGTTCTGGAAACAATGATGATGAGTTAACTTCTGGAATGGTAACAGATGCTTCAGGAAATACTTATTTTAGCCTAAATACAAATAATGCAGCAGCTAATAATAATATTCTTATTGGTAAGATAAGTTCTAGTGGAAATCTAGAATGGGCTAAAGAATGGGATGGTAATTATGATGATATTAGCCCTGATTCTGGAGAGAATGGAGAAACAGGAGGTACTGCCAACTCAATTTCGATAGATGCTAGTGGAAATATTTATGTGGTTGGGAAGAATGCTAGTGTTTCTCAAAACAATATAAATAGTATCCTTATCCTAAAAATAAATCCTAGTGATGGGAGTATTCTTTGGGAAAAAATATGGAAACATGAGTGGCCAGCAGCTGGTGGTTCTCACCTTGCAAGAATGAATGCAGAGGGTTATGGGATTGATGCTTCTGGAGATTATGTTTATGTAACAGGTGCAAACGGACAAAATATGATTCCTTTAGTTGCTCTAAATAAAAGCACAGGAGCTATGTTTTTTGAAATGACTATTGACATAGTAGCGGGCACCAAAGATAGAGGGTATGTTTTGAAAGCAGATGGAAGTGGTAATGTGTTTATAGGTGGAGTGACAGGAAGTTATGCACACTTAACAAAGGTTAGTGGTGCAAACACGGCAACACCTTCATTAGCATGGGTTAAGCAAGTGGAAATTGGGTATGGAAGTCGTATCAATGGTATTGATATTGATGGAACAGATGTTTACTTATCTTGTGACCGTCGTGGCGCTACAACCTATTTTAGCCTTGTGAAAATGAATAGTGATGGTGTTGTACAGTGGGGACAAACTTTTCCTGGAACTAATGGTGATCGTAATAATATACATTGTGTCAAGGTTATAGGTAATTCTGTTTATGCAGGAGGACGTACAGGGCAGCAATCATTAGATACTCAGTTAGGTGATGGGTTATTTACTAAATTATCAAAAGCTGATGGATCACTAGAATGGTCAGCAATTTATTTTACAGGAACAAACAGTGCAGAGGTAGCAGAACATCGTATAAAAGGTATTTCAGTAGTGGGAAGTGATGTTTATATTGTTGGTCAAGTTTATGGCGGAAATGGGAACTATGATAAATTTTATGGTGACTGGATTACTAAAAGTGTTACTTTAGAAAGTTATTCTCCAAGCGTTACAGATCTAACTGCTAGTGGTACAACTGATCCTGCTGATGGAGAGGTTCGTGATGCTGTTGGTACTTATTCAGATGCAAATTCTAGTTATGTTTTGCAAGATGCAACTAGTAAAACTACTGCTAAGGCACCTGATGGAGATCTTTTTATTTCTAAAATGAACTTGAAATAATAAAGGTTATGTAAGTAAATTTTGTATAGAGATAAAGCCGTAATTTTTTGATTAGACAAGGTAGATGTTCTGCCTAATAGCCTTAGCTATTAAGGTAGGTTGTCTAACGAAGGGCTAAATAAAAAAGAACAATTTAT
>JAAEPD010000373.1 GCA_024222455.1 Aureispira sp. | reverse complement strand
GGATTACACAACTGCTGACAGCCTTTTTTATGCTGTAAACAGAGTTTGTGCATATATTGGAAAAAACTTGTTCCTTAATTTTTCAAAAGACCATTTTTAGTTATTATTTTTTCTGAACGATTACTTACTCGAATTATATGTAGCCATTGTTAAATACATTAGCTCTAAAAATACAAAATGACTCCTCCCCAAAATATACTAGATGACTTTCAGACATCACCTAAACTCCCTGAAAAACGAAATTTTCAGCAATTCTACAAAAGATTAAGAGTGTGGGCTGTTTATATCATTATATCCACAATTATAAGTGGATTATACTCCTTAAGTGCAGTGCATCAAGTGTTTTTATCTTTTGATCCTGATCAGTTCAGTCTGTTGACTATCCTAATTTCAATCAGCATTTTGTTTTCAATTCTTATGGTCGAATTTATTTGGGAGGATGGTCGTAGATCTCAAAAGATCTTAAAACTAAGTTTAACTGCTATATTGTTTGTAGCTCAAGCAGCATGGGTTTCTTTGGGACCAAGGCACTATTTAGAAGCATTAGAGCAGTTGACTACAATACCACCTATTCATTTCTTGCTGGCTTGGACACTTCCTGTTATTCTTATGGTCGAATTCCTTACAGTTATATTTCAACTCTTGACAAAAAATAAAAGGAAAAACAGTAACCTACCTATTGGTTGATGGGCTAGGGATGGCAAATAAGGTGTTTTATATTGTTAATATTTCTGTATATTGTTTTACTTCAATTATCTATTAGTGGTATTAACAATAAGGAATGACTCCCCCCCAAAACATAGAAGACAATTTTTCATCTCAAGAGCCAAAACTTAGAAAAAAGCCTGGGGTTAAATGGCAACTGTTTACAAAAATTCATCACAGAGGTATATTTTATGTATTTCTTGTTATTATCACAGTGATGATAAATAGAGAAGGAACAGCCAACCTTTATAGGACACTTTTGTTAGACTCAACTTTAGAAGGACATGTGCGATCATCGTTTATCTTATATGTATTGGGAGCAATAGGGCTTTTGTTTTTTGAAACAGAGGGATATAATACAAAAAGGAAAGCAACAGGTTTCTTTCTGTTTATTTTGGGAGTAGTGCTGATTGGAGCCTTTACAGTGTTATGGTTTTTATTTGGGGTTTTGGCCTATGCACCATATTTTTTAGAACAGGCTTACCCACCTCTTCTTATAATAATATTTTTATGGCTTTTTCCTACTATACTGGCCATTGAGTTGTATTGTGTACTTATGATCTATACCATGGGTGAACCTAATGAGCAGCATAAGTATATCCCCGATCCTAACGAAAATCTAGACGAAATTTCTTCCTCTATACTATTCAGTACAGATATCGTAACATTTAATAAAAGAATGAAAATATGGATGTATTATATATTTCTATCTGTTGTTATGAGTAGTTTTTATTCTTTGACAGAGATTCATCAGTTGTTTATAGCCCTACAGATAGGGCGGGCTTCATTGGTAGTTATGTTTATTCTTTTTACGCTGTTCGCATCCATGCAACTAATGACTTATTTTTGGTGGAATGGCTCAGAACATGAAATTGTGAAGAGTAAGAGACTAGTGGTACCTATTTTATTGATCCTAATATTTTGGGGACTAGTAATGCCAAGATTCTATTTGGGATACCTCGAACGTATAACGGATATAGCTTCTGTTCATTTCTTAGCAGTTTGGACAATCCCTACCATAATTCTAATGGAATTGTATAGGTGGATATTTGAAGAATTGTCACAAAAAATAAAGCAAAATAGGGAACAGTCTACCTAAAATAATCTCTTAGGGTTTGCTTGTATCTTAGAGTATGTCTAAAATTATAAATAAAAAAATGTAAGGATTAAAAAAAGAGGAATCAGAATCATAAACTTGAGGTGACTAAACCAAAAAAGCTTATGAAAACGCACTATGAAGTACTATCTGATTCCCAATGGGAATTT
>JAAEPD010000372.1 GCA_024222455.1 Aureispira sp. | reverse complement strand
AACGCTGATTTTTTTATCCGCTTTGCGGTTCATTCTATTGAATCCCATCTAAGGGATTCACTCAAAGAGTGCATTGCATTCATGTTATTTTTATCAACCGTAGCTAAGGCTACGCTTTCGAAAAATGCCTAACTCTAGTAAAAGTCACTACTCAAAGCCTATTTTGAACTCCATTATTAAAGAACTTCGAAAATGAATTTTGGATGTATGAGGTTATCCTCGAACTGTATCAATACCAAAATTAGTAACTGAAAAGGGGTGTTTGGGCGCAAGCTCTATCCACAAGATGTTTTTAGACGCATTTTTAGGGTCTTTTAAGGTCAATCGATAGTTGCTTTCTCCTAAGCGTTCTACTGCCTCCAATTTAGCTTGATTGATTTCTTGCTGAATGTATTGCAATATAGATAAATGACGCTCTAAACTTAATTGTTGAGTCAATGAGGGGGCAAAGTGATCTTGGATAAGTTCCTCCATTTCAGAAGATTGGCCATTGGCAAGAGTGTCTAATAACTTAGCCAATTGTTGTCCTTTTTCATCTTTAGGCAATTGGTCTAAAGCTAAGGTTGTAGTAGGTGGAGCAGGAATCGACTGTAGCTTGAATGTCAAATGATTAATTTCTTGGCTAAACTGAGCTGTTCCCGAATTTTCTTGATCAGTAGCTATGAATACAAAAGCATCATCTTTTGGGTAATAACAAATCTCTGTATAGCCTTTTGTATGTGTGCTGTTATGTCTAAGTATAGGTGTTTCCCATGAACTTTGATCAACTGTCCAACCATAAGCATAGTAGACTAAAGCATTTTTACCTTCAAGAATATAAGCTTGAAAGAATTTGTCCTTAGCATTTTGTGGCAAGAAATTCTCACCTCTTAGTGCCATATACCATTGATACATGTCATCCGCAGTAGAGTAGGCCCAATTGCTATCCTGTATGGTAGTTTGGTGCATCCCTAGTGGTTGAAATATAGCTAGATTTAAATAATCTGTATAACTGTGACCAGATACTTGCTCTATGATTTTAGCTAAAAGATGATAACCTGCATTTGAATACTTAAATCTCTGGCCAGGACTGGATTCTAGAGCCACTGTATTTAGCCATTTCTCCATAGAGAGTTGTTCCTCATTGAGGTTGGCGCTTAGCCCAGCAGTATGTGTGAGTAAGTTGTGGATGGTTATGTATTGCTTATCTGTAGGGATGTTATCAAAATATTTTTGGAGTGAATCTCCTACTTCCAATAGTCCTTGCAACTCTAATTGCAAAATAGCCGCAGCTGTAAACTGTTTGCCCAATGCACCTATGTGTACAGGTGTATTGCTAGCAAATCTCTGTTTTTTTAGGTTGTTCTGTTTCCCATAACCTTTAGATAGTATTAACTCACCTTTTTTGGCAACCAATACAACTCCATTGAATGGAGAATCACTAAAGTTCTGAATGTAATTGCTAACTCGAATAGGTGTCGAATCTACCTCTACAGTGGGTAGGTACACACGTTTGTAAGGGGTAGTATCTTGGCAACTGTTTAGGCCAATTAGGGTTAGGGCTAAAAAGAAATATATTAGTCTCATCGTCAGTAGGTTTATGTACATGCACAAGAACTATAATTATGGAGTTAAATAGTACTAAGAAGATTTAAATGTTTTGTTAATGCTTACCTAATTAGGCTTTTGGTTATGAGTGCTTTTGGCGATAGTTGAATGGTTATGAGTTGTTTAAATGCTTTTTTTGTGGGTGTTTGTGGCTTAAATTTTAGGCATTAAGGCGTTGTTTACAGGAGGTTTCCTATGTGTTTTTATAAAAAACAATAAAAGATTTAGGGGGAAGCCTAAAATACGTTCGACTGTATGTTGTAAATAAGTTAAAAACCGCAACCTCAAAAAATAACTAATTGTAATGAAAATTAAAAGAATTACTCCAGACAGTGTAGCTAAAATGCCTTTTGTAACCTACAAGAAATCTTTCAGGGAGGTCTTGAAAAAGATGCGTAATGCAGAGTTTAATAAAGATAATCCAACAGATTGCCTTATTTGGGTAAACAATGAATATCCTGACAAGGCAGGTAAACCTATGATGAAGGTAATCGTAGGGCGTCATACCGCTGCATGGAAGAAGATGGCTAAAAAAGAGTTTAAAGACAATAAGAATAATTTTTTTGAGGGAAAATGCTATATGAATGCAGCTGAGACAGATGGTACTCAACCTTTGGTTGTTATGCGCAAAAGGGGGAAAGCTAAGGTGAATATGATGATGCGCCAAGCACCCAAATTAGCTAGAGCAATAGGTTCAGTATTTCAACTCAAGATGCATGAACCTACAATTGATACTATTGATGATAATACTAAAAAAACAGTAGCACTAAACGCTAATTATACTATAATTCCAGAAGCTGGTAGCCTAACACCAGCACATGTAATGAACGATTGGCTCAAAGGTTCTGCAGAGATCAAAAAGAATGCAACAGGGCGCTTGAAATCTGGTGTAAAAGGTGCGGAAAAGGCTGCTAGAGATACACAAGCTTATATTCTAAAATATAAAGACCAATTGGTGGGGATAGGGCAGAAATACAATGTTCCGCCTGCTGTAATGGCTGCTGTAATGAGTAAAGAATCGGGCGGCGGTAAGTATTTGAAAACAATAGCTTCCCTAAATGCATTAGCCAATAAGCGACCTGATTACCTAAAAAGTGGTCGCCAACTCAAATATGCTAAAATCATGACTCCTCAAAAGGTTTTATATATTCTGAAAGCGACCATCAAAAGCAAGTTGCCAGAGTCTTATGAGCAATACAAAAACTATACACTAGATGATATTCCTAACCTAAAAAACGACAGGGAAAATGTATGGGGTGATTGGGGCTTTGGATATGGTATTGTACAGTTTGATATACAGCATCATCCAATAAAAGTAATCAATTTTTTGAACGCCAAAACACCTCAGCTACGTAATCAAATGCTCATAGAGCATCAAGGTAAGTTGTTGGGTAAGGAGATTGCAATTGCTAAATCTATGCACCCAAAATGGACAGATGCTCAAATCTTGCAAGCAGCAATGGCAGCTTATAATACTGGTCAGGATCACAAAAACATGAAGACCTTTGATAGAGCAAAACTAGATGTTTCTACTACTGGAGATGATTATTCGAGTGATGCATTGGCTAGAGCCTTATATTTTGCTGATTTGAAAATGTTTGATGGTAAGGCTAAGGCTAAACAAATAACAGCTTCTGTAGGTAAAGGTGGCAAAAACCTTAGAGTAGATACAACTGTTGTGCAACAACTCTTGATCGATAAAGGTTACGACTTAGGAAAATGGGGGGCTGATGGTGATGCTGGCGGAACGACTACCAAAGCAATTCAAGCATTTCAGCGAAAAGAAATGAGCCAGGATAAACCTAGTGGTCTAATCAAACCTAATGATGCTACTTGGAAAGCGTTATATCATGGTCCTGAGCCAATAGACACTACGAAAGTAGAAGGTTTCAAACCAGTAGAGCTACCATTAAAATTATCAGAAAAAGTAGGAAAGGGGAGTACGAATAAAGCAGCCGATGTCAAGTTAGTACAAGCTTTGCTCAAGGCTTGGGGACATGATACTGTTGTAAATGGTGATGCTAAAAGCAGCGATTTGATTAAACACATCAGTGCTTTTCAGAAAAAACACATCAAAGCTTCTTGGTCACCAGATGGTATTATTGGCCCAAATGGTTCAACGATCAAAAAGTTGATGGAAAAATATGATGTTGCTAAGCAACTCTTGAATCCTAAGAAAGTAGTAGAGCCAATTACTCCAAAAGAACCTGTTAAGCGTATTCCTATCAAACCTTTGAAAGCTAAGGTTGGAAAGGTTTCTAAAGGGAATAACCTAGAAGATGTAAAGGTGATTCAACAACTATTGATAGACAATGGTTACAAAACTGTCCAAATCACAGGTAAGATGGATGCCATTACACTCAAAGCAATTATGGATTTTCAGAAAAAGAACATCAAGGAAACTTGGTCGCCAGATGGTGTAATTAGCCCAAATAAGGCAACTTGGCAAAAATTGAATGCTAAAAAAGTAGTAGAGCCAACTATTCCTAAAAAAGAAGATAAACCAGATGGAGGAAAAGCTCCAAGTGGAACAACTCCTGCAACTCCTCCAGCAGTGGCAGATGATGAACCAGCTAAATACATAAAAATTAGACCATTGTTAGGTTTGGTAGGTATCAAGAAAACAAATAAGCCTGAGGATGTGCAAATCATTCAGAAACTCTTGATTGATAATGGCTATAAGAACATTGAAACATCTGGTAAACCAGACAAAAATACTATTGCTGCTATCAAGAATTTTCAGCATACAAGAGGGCTAGGTGTAGATGGCATGATTGGTACACGAGGAGAAACTTGGAAAGCTTTGATCAAAAAGCATTTGAAGCGTGAAATGACTACTAGAAACCAAAAGGGTGCACAAGCACTTAAGAAGATAGACCCAGCCTTGTTCAAAAAGTTTGAAGGGAAACCTATTCTGATGGATGTAAGACCCAAAAGTCAGGGGAGTGATTCTACAGGTTGTAAGGCTGCTTGTGAGACAATATTGCGAGAATATTTAGTTAGAAGTGGTAAGGCTAAAAAAGAGGGCTTTGACCTGAAAACCTTCGATCCAGGTGGGAGTGGTTCTCACAAAACAAACTTTTCTATCTTCAAAGAAGATAAAACGAAGATAAAGAGCATTGTCAATAAAAAAGATGGAAAACATGGGGCAGATCATACTTCTATCGCCAACAATGCTATGGACATGACGGAAGATCCTAAGTTGATTCAGTTGGCTTATGAGTATATTAATAATTATCTAGATAAAGGAATTCCTGTAGTAGTAGGAGTTGATCAAGTATACAACAGGGCATTGCCAGGTAGCGGAAAATCTGGTGCACAGTCTAAAGAAGCAGGTTACAATTTTGATGATACTACCGATCATTATATTCTTTTGGTTGGACGAGGAATGGAAAATGGGGTGCCTTACTTTGCTTATATCAATACAGGAGGTGGCAAGATATCTAAAGATGATCGTTTGTATCCTCGTCAAAAAGCTGGCAAAATCGTTTGGCATGATCCTACTCGCAAGGCAGGTGGGGGCACATATACCTTATCTTCTGTGAGTGTCTTCAATGGCGATGTAAATAATAAGGCCAATAAAGGCAAAAAGGATGATAAAAAGCGTGAGATGAATCTGATTGAGGAGCGCAATAAGTTGAGAGCTGATCATTTCAAGAAATATCAGAAAATCCTTAAGGTTTTAGGATTCTACAAGAAAGGTATTGATGGTGATTTTGGAACAAGCTCAAAAGCAGCTTTAGCAACCTTTCAGAAAAAATATGGTTTAACGGTCAATGTGAAATTAGACAAATATACTCGTGCTCGCTTGGTAGAGGTATACAATGAGAAGAAAAAAGCTTCTGTAGCTTAATGAAATATGGTTTTGGAGTAGGTTTTTTAACCAATAAAGGCCCCACAAGGGGGCCTTGTTTTGTTTTTAGTATGATAGGGACATGCAGTTTTTCTGACATATTTCATTAAAATGATTCTTCCCAAGAAAACAAAAAACTCTTATCAAGCTAGCCTGATAAGAGTTTTTATATTAGAACATAATATTGATTAGACCAATACTACATCAATTTCGTTGCAAAGGCGTTCAAATACTTCTTCTATAGAGCCAACACCATTGACCAATCTAGTTTTGTCTTGAGTTGCATAATAGTCAGCAACAGGAGTTGTTTGCTCTTTGTATACTTTGATTCTGTTGGCAATAATTTCAGGATTTCTATCATCTGCACGACCAGAAGTTTTTCCACGCTCTAACAAACGCTCCGTCAATTCTGCATCATCTACATTCATTGCTACCAATACACTCACTTCAGTGTGACCTTCTTTTAGCAATTGATCTAATGCTTCTGCTTGAGCTACTGTACGAGGAAAACCATCTAAAATGAAACCATGTGCTTCAGGATGTTTATCCATTTTGTTTTTGAGCATACCAATAGTTACAGAATCAGGAACAAGTTCTCCTTTGTCGATATAAGATCTAGCTTCTTGCCCTAGAGGAGTATTATTGCCCATTTCGTATCTAAACAGATCACCTGTAGAGATGTGTAATAAGCCATATTTTTCTACTAATTTGGTGGCTTGAGTACCTTTACCACTACCAGGAGGGCCAAAAAGAATTAAGTTTAACATATTTAATATTTATGATTAAATGATTGATTTTTGATTGAAATACTGTCCCCTTTAAGACGCCAAAGATACAATTTTTAGCTAACTTATGGCACTTAATATTTCTATTGTAAATAAAAAAAGGTGTATAGTCAACTAAAACCTGTATTATTGCTTCTTGATATTGCTAAAAGAATTTCTATATTTGCGAATCATAGTTCATTATTTTTTGATTTATACTAATACAACACATGAAACTATCTCAATTTAACTTTGAATTACCACCAGATTTGATTGCTAAGTATCCAGCTGAAAAGCGTGATGAGTCACGTTTGATGGTGGTCCATAAGGATACAGGTGAAATCGAACATAAGGTTTTCAAAGAAGTTATACATTATTTTGATGAAGGTGATACCTTTATGATGAACAACACCAAGGTGTTTCCTGCTCGCCTTTATGGTCAAAAAGAGAAGACTGGTGCACGTATTGAGGTCTTTTTGTTGCGCGAGTTGAATCAAGACATGAAGTTATGGGATGTTTTGGTTGATCCAGCACGTAAAATTCGTGTAGGAAACAAATTATACTTTAATGATGAGGATGGAGTAGAAATCCTAGTAGCAGAGGTTGTTGATAATACAACTTCTCGTGGACGTACTATCCGCTTCTTGTATGATGGTCCTAACGATGAGTTCAAAGAGCATTTAAATAAATTAGGACATACACCATTGCCTAAGTATATCAATCGTGAATCTGAGCCATTAGACAAAGAGCGTTACCAAACGATTTATGCTAAAGAAGTAGGAGCTGTAGCAGCACCAACTGCTGGTTTGCATATGAGCCGTGAGGTACTTAAACGCCTAGAACTAAAAGGGATCAATTTTGCTGAATTGACTTTGCATGTAGGTTTAGGTACTTTCCGAAATATTGAAGTAGAAGATTTGTCTAAACACAAGATGGATGCTGAATACTTTAAAATTGGAAGAGAGACTTGTGATATAGTTAATGGATCTATTAAAGGTACTAACAGACGTTGTGCTGTAGGAACTACTTCTATGCGTGCAATAGAGTCAGCTGTATCTGCTCAGAGCTTATTGAAACCAGCAGAAGGTTGGACTAATAAGTTTATCTATCCTCCTTATGAGTTTAGCATTGCAGATTCTATGATCACTAATTTCCACTTACCTAAATCTAGTCTATTGATTATGATTTGTGCATTTGGAGGTTATGACAATATCATGAATGCTTATGATGTAGCTGTTAAAGAAGGATACAAATTCTTTAGTTATGGAGATGCTATGTTGATTGTATAACCAACAATATATTTATATAATAAAAGAGGTCATTTCAGTATTGAAATGACCTCTTTCTTTTAGTTTAGCTTGATGGGCTAAGTATATTTTATTTAGACTTTTTGTAAAACTGTAATTTTGTTTTTAATGTTAACTTGAAATTATGGTTGATCATTTTAATATCATTGCCATTGAATTTTAGCTCATTGATATAAGCTAAATTTAGGCTAACAACTTTGTTGAATGCATAATCCATAAAAACCTCTGTACGATATTGGTCTAATAAACTACCTTTGTTGTTTAAGTTGTATCCACTCAAAAAGATTTCGGCAGAACCTCCAGCACATAGTTTATTACCTAAATCAGGATTGAATTTTTTGATAGGGGCACCCGCTCCTAGTTTATATCTAAAACGATCTTTAAACAACCATTTGTCATGTACAAACTCTTCTCCTTCGTCCAATTGTTTTTTCAAACCAAAGAAACGTTGCTCAGAGCGTATTCTATGGCACAACTGAATATCTTTTACTAACTTCTTAGATTTAATCTTGAACTCTTGATAGATGCGCTGTTCTGGTACTAGATAACCTTCAGGATAAATTTGGGTAGGAATAATAGCATAACCTGCTGCCAAATAGGTAGATGGTGTAAAACGATATAGCAGTGCTGCACGTGCTGTAGATTGACTAAAACGTTCAATTATATTATGCACACGAATTTGACCATCAAAATGGATACCCCATTTAGGGCTAATATCAATTTGTGCTACATAGTAATACCAACCATTAAAATTGTTGGGGGGAGAGGTAGACGATTGTGCTGTGCTGTTGGTGGATACCAGCAGACTCAACGACAAAACAAATAGGAGAATTGGAGTGTTAAATATTTTCATAAGACTAACCTTTGTTTGTTTATAGAAAAACAAGGGTTAGCCTTATGGCCGATCTTCTTTTTCTAGTTATTCAAGATAACGCTGCTCATTGCTCTTGATTTGTCTCATTCCTACACCTGCTGCTATTCCTATTCCAAGTAATGCAATACTTGATGTGAAAATTCCTACTACAGCACAAGCTAGAAATGCAATCCCTTCTATAGCTAGTCCCATTTTTCCGCGAAAGCGGTATGCTGCACCTGCTTTAAGTGCAACTAATCCAAAAATGGCTACTACTGCAGCCATAGCCCCAAGAACAAAAGTCATAAGCGTTAGTTTACAAAGTTAATTAATTGTTAAGTGAAAGTCAAATCTATTTAACTCTAAGTTTACATTAAGTTAACAATAGATTTTTTTATATATTAGTTTTGTTTTTAACCCCTTGTTTTATAGAGGTTAAGTTGTTTTTTCTGTTTTTTAGAATCAATGATAAATATAACGATTTTTGAGTTTGTATAGTTCAAAACCCTTGATATGGAGTTTTTGTAAGGTATAGCCTTAAACTTAGGGAATTAGTTTGAATTACTTGATAAGTAATAGGGAAAACCACTAATAACTTCCATAAATAATTGATACCTTTGTGCATTGAAATAATAAGTGACTATCAAGGGATTAAAAGGAATAGTCAAATGCAATTATAATAGGATCTGATATTTTTACGTTATTAATTGTTAAATATCCAACTCATTGCCTTCAAATTGCGTTAAAGCAGGTAAAGACTAACATTATTTAGATTTAAGTAAATAAGATAAAATAAAAATGACAACAATCCGATATTTTTTGGTGCTAATGCTAATAGCTACAGTAAGTTTGGTAAATGCTCAAGACTATGGTGACATTGTGGAAGTTTCAGGAATAGTAGTGACTAAAGGACCATATGGCAAATATCAGCCAATTCCGCTTGCAACAGTATTGGTAAAAGATGCGAACCGAGGTGTGTATGCTAATTATGAAGGTATGTTTACTATCGTAGTTAAAAAAGGACAGACGTTGAAGTTTAGTGCTGTAGGTTTTGGTACTAAAGAAGTAGTAGTACCTGAAAATGCAGAAGGTTTACACTTTTCACTTACTGTAGACTTAGAGGTTGCTGATGTTAATATAGATGAAGTTATTGTTTTTCCTTGGCCAGACAGAAATAACTTGGTTGCGGAGTTTTTAGCCATGGAACCAACCTTAGCTATGCAATTGGAAGATATTGCAAGTGATAACTTAGGACAAGACAAAATGATTGCGATTGCAGAAGCTACAGATATGGATGGTAGCGAAACTTCAAAGTTTTATTTGCGCCAACAGTCTAGAGAGTTTTCTTATCAGGGACAACAAGCACCAATGCCAATATTTAACTTAGCTTCTTGGTATAAGTTTATAAAAGACGCACAAAAGAAAAAGAAGGAAAAAGAAAAGGATAAGTTCTCTAAGGCATTAGAGAGTGAAGGAACGAGTGTAGGTGGAGACAAATAACATGACTACATTATACAAATAATATGAGCCATCTCTTAGTTAAGAAGATGGCTCTTTTTTATTTAAGCATTAATGCCATGAGTGGTATAAGCGATGTTGTACTTATCAAACACTTTAGCAATTTCTTGCCATTTTTGAGTGCCAAATAAGATCTTACGACCATCTGATAAGAATAATTGAACGCCAATGTCTCTAGAGACATTAAAGGCACGATTCTTACCCATTCCACGCAATCCCCAACCACCGTACTCTTTTATAGGAGAATATTTACGAATGATAATTTGATCCACTTCTTTCCACGAAATTGTGGTTGCATTGAAATGGAAGGGAGCAAAACGATAAGTTAGTCCCATAGTATCATAAGTAGTTTTTAAATTAGATTTAAAGATTAGTAAATTTAATCCTAGAATAGGAATTAATACTAAAATATATCCCCAATTAGGCATTGGACTGGTTCCAAATGGATTTCCTGTGGCTAGTTGATAAACCAAACCAAAAACAGGAATTGCTGAAACTGCTAATAGCAGAATAATTATCCATTTTTGACGGAAAAATTGAATTTCATTAAACATAATAAAAGGAATTAAGAGGGTTAAAAATTTAAAGTCATTTTCATGATCTTTATTATTATATATTACGCAGATGTTGTCAGATTGTTAGCATTTTGGGATGAACGGTCTTAAAAAATGACAAGCGGTAAAATGATATATATGGAGCTTCATTTTCTTAAATTTAAGTAAAAAAGGATAAAATGATAACTTCTATTTGCCATCAATTAGATTTCAACATGGCTTATGTTCAAGAACTTGTAAAGGATGTAGTGCCTAAAGAAATGACGTTTTGCCCTGCTAAGGGATTAGAGAATCATCCAGCTTTTACATTAGGGCATTTAGTCTCAGGTGCAGCTTTGACTGTTAAGTATCTTGGTGGTATTTTTGAATTGCCAGAAGGCTGGGAAAGTTTGTTTTTGAGAAATGGCCCTGGTGATCCTCGATTTCCTGAAAAAGATGTAACTAAATATCCTAGTAAGAAAGAGTTGCTAGTAGAGTTAGAGCAGCAACATCAAAAGATAAAAGAATTACTCCATAATACAGATATAGAGAGATTGGAAAAGGAAGCGAAAGAATGGCGATTCTATAAGTTTATGCCCAATTTATTAGATTGTACTGTTTTTATGTGTATCAATCATGAAGCTATGCATTTGGGGCAGTTGGCTGCATGGCGTAGAGCAATGGGCAAAACATCAGCATTAGGAGCATTATAAATTAAGAACTATGCAAAAAAAACGTCTTGAGAACTGCAAAATGAGTTTACAAGACGTTTTTTTCTACTTGAACAATATACCTGATGTTAATATTAGTATATTTCCACAAAAGTTAAGCACTAACTGCTTCCTTCTTTTTAGCTAGCAATGCCTCAAAATCTTCCAAGGATAAGGTGTTAGGGCATTCCGCAGCGGTTAGCATACCTTTGCGGGCAGCCAATACTCCAAAATGAATGTCATGCACTCCCGCTAAGCTGTGGGCATCAGGGTTGATCGTTATTTTGACACCTTTTTCGAGTGCATAAGGAATCCAAGTATAATCCAAATCTAAACGATGAGGGTTGGCATTCAACTCAATAATTACATTATGTTTAGCACAAGCATCAATCACTGCTTCGTGGTCGATAGGGTAGCCTTGGCGAGAGAGCAACAAACGTCCTGTAGGATGTCCTAATATGGTTGTATAAGGATTCTTGATAGCAGTAATTAACCGTTGAGTAGCAGTATGTTTATCCATACGTAAATGGGCATGTACTGATGCTATTATAAAATCAAACTGCTTCAGAATCTCTTCAGGATAGTCTAAAGAACCATTGTGCAAAATATCAGATTCTATACCTTTTAGAATCTTGAATGGAGCTAGCTTCTCATTCAGTTTATCTACTTCCTTGAACTGTTCTAATACTCGATCTGCCTTGAGCCCATTAGCATAAAATGCAGCTTGAGAATGATCGGTCAATCCCAAATATTCATAACCTAAACTCTTAACATAGGTAGCCAATTCTTCTAGACTTGTAGCCCCATCACTCCAAGTGGTGTGTGCATGCAATACACCTTTTATATCTGTCTCTTCTAACAGTTGAGGTACTGAGCGAGCTTTGATTTTGTAGAGTATTTTGTGTACATCCCGTATCTCAGCAGGAATGAAAGGTAGGTCTGCTTTTTCAAATAGTTCTTCTTCACTTATGCCTTTTAGAGATTCTGGGGTTGGGTTTTTCTTCCAATCTATTTTTTCGGGATAAAAGACCTCAAAGAAATCTTTTAGAAAGGTTTCATTACCTGTAGTTCGGAGTAGTTGATAACCCCAATAATCAGGATTGCAGCTATAGATTATGACAGGGAAGTCATTTTCGATAGTTTTACATTTCCAAATACCATTTTTTTCTTCCTCAATTGTCAGAATATCTTCCTCCTCAAGCTTTTTTACATCATTAGATCCTAACAGAATCTCTATACTAGTCAGTACAGGCATTAAGCGACGAATATCACCTGTAAGGCTAATTAGTTCGGTATCTAATACCTCTTGTATATCTAAAATTATGTTTTCGGCCTCCTCTTCTAGTCGAGCATAATGGAATTTATCAATGGACAAGAAGTAGTACTCCAATTGCTGTTTGATATTGCTCTGCGTTTTAGTCCCAAATCCTTTGACTGTAATTAAGCGATTCTCATTGCAAGCATAAAGCAACTCACCAGGACTTTGAATCCCCATTTGCAACCAAAGTGTTTTTATCTTACCTATTCCTAAACCTTTTATTTTTAGGAGTTCGACTATCCCTTTAGGTGTTTTTTCTAAATAACCTTTCATGATTTTCATTTCGCCATTTAGCCTCAACTCTTGCACCTTATTGCCAATAGCATCACCAATACCTTTGAGTTGTTTGACTTGTGTCAAATTCATCTCATAAACAGGCTCCGTAGCAGCTCTGAATATTCGATAAGCACTCGAATAGGAACGTATTTTATAACTATTTTCTTCATGTAACTCCATTAATTGAGCTAATGACTTGAACTGTTGAGCGATTTGCTTATTGGTCATAATTCTTCTATAATAGTCTTAAGTAATTTCTTTTTTGCGCCCAAATATAACACCTCCAATCAAAAGCACCAAACCTATTCCTCCACCAACAAGCCACCAAAGCCAATTTCTCCCCTTAGTAGCAATAGAGATAGGGTTTGTATTACCCATTTGTACAAAAGGTGACCAAAAAGCTGGATAAGCGGCTATGCCTTGAGCAGATTTTATATTGTAATTTAGCTTGATTTAGTGCTTCATCTTTATCGATACCTTTAACCAAATTTTGGTAGAGTTGCTGCATGATATGAGAAGTAGCATTGTCATTGACTTGCCATAAGGATACAATTAAAGCCGGAGCACCTACATACATAAATGCTCTAGCCAAAGACGCAATACCATTGCCTGTTTCTTTCTTAGCTTTTTGTTGAGCTCTTAGAGCATATGAAATAGCTGTTTCATATTTTTTATTGTTGTAATAGTGGTCTATAACACTATCTAATTTAGTGGAGTTTGGTTTTGAGCATAGCTATTAAATGAATAGAGGCTAAGTAAGATGATTAGTGTCCGCATAGCTGTTTGAGTTTGAGGGAGTATGGAGTGTTAGAATACAAAACTAGTCAAAGTCCTTGTATACAAGAGCTTTGACTAATATTTTTTATTCTTGAGAATAACTTGAAATGTAGAGATTGTATAATTAGACTTGTCCTAATACATTGTAACCTTGACTTCTACCAAACTACGAGGAATGAGGGTAGGAAACATACCCAATCGAATACTACCAGCTTTGCCCCAGTTTATGCTCGCTGCAATTCCTGGAGGGCCATTTAGACCTAGACAAATAATAGACTGAATCATCAGTTTACCCACCTTTCGGTCATTATGACGAATAGCCAAACGAACACCAATTTCATTGAGGTTGTCCAAGTATTCTTTTGGTAGCTCTGGGGCAGCTTTGTCATGAATTCCATTAATACCTAGATAGTTAATACGCACCTCTTCTGCCTGAAAAGGCAGTCCAGCCCAAATTTCTTGAGCAGCTTCTATAAAGGCTTTAGCCTTGTCATAAGCATAAGGATAAGAGAAAAAGAAGAGTTGTTCGGTCAAGAAACCTTCCATTTGTCCAATGCACAACTTGAGCATTTCGGGGCGGGCTTTACCTTTTGCGCCACTTACTCTCACTTGGTCTTTTCCTATTTCTTCTACGATTATATTGGTCAAATCTACTGTTACATCAGGTGTGATATAACTAGATGGATCATGAATCTCATAAACCAACTGTTCTCGAACAGTGTTGCGACTCACCTTACCACCTGAATCAGCTAGCTTGGTAATCGTAGCACTTCCATCAGCCTCAACATGTGCAATAGGGTAGCCTAAATTGCTAAATTTATAATCTCGATTATTCCATTCCGAATAGGCATTCCCACCCGAAGCTTGTCCACCACATTCTAAGATATGGCCAATCATAATACCATTTGCCATTTTATCCAAATCTGCTTGCTCCAAGTCCTCACCTTCTAGTTTCCAGCCGTATTCATGTGCCAAAATCCCCAAAGCTAAACAAGGGTCAGCCACACGACCAGCCAATATAATTTGAGCACCTTGATCTAAGGCTTCTTTTACTTTTTGTGCACCAACATAAACATTAGCATGTGTTGGTTTTAGGTCCACAGCACGGTAGTCTTGGCCACTATCCATATTCTTGAAGGGTAAGTCAGATGCTTTGAGTTCGTCTAGACGATCAAACATATCATCTCCATCAATAGCAGCAATTTTTACATCTGTAATACCCTGTTTAGCCAATATAGCTTTTACTTTTTGAGCAGCACTGTGTGGATTGAGACCACCCGAATCAGTTACTACCTTAATGCCATTGGCTAAGGTAATAGGGTAGAGCTTTGCAGCATGAAATTCTATATCTCGAGCATAACCTAGAGAAGGGTCTTTTAGCTTATCTTTTTGTAGAATAGATAGGGTCAATTCTGCCAAGGCATCGTGCATCAAATAATCAGCAGCTTTGTGTGCAGCTACCATTATAGCACCCATTGGGCTATCGCCATAAAAACCTTGTACACCTGCTATACGTACCGTTTTGCTCATAATTGGGGTTGTGAATTTTGTGTTTATTGTTTTAGATGACTTCTTTATTAGGTTCTAAATATACAAAAGCTAAGAAAGCTTTTTAGCTCTTTTATTTTTAATTTTAGAATAGAATTTTCTGATTTTCTCATTACTGTCAAATTCAAGCTCTTTTTGAATCTTTTTGGAAAGCACTTTTCGTTTCCAAAGTAGTTTAACTAAGCCTAAACGATGAATACCACAAGTAAGCTTTCTGTATATAACTTCGAGTGGCACTAAGCACTCTTTGGTCTTGTTTTTATCGTAAATAGTCCAAAAATGAATAACTAAATTGTGTATATCGTCGTCATCATCATGCTCTTTTGCTATAGTGACAAGAAGCTTCCAATCACCTTTTTTATAATTAGAGATTAGAAGAGGAAGATGAATTATTGGGTTTTTAGAATTCTTTAGCTGCTTGAGTGCAAACTTTCGAATTTTTTTGTGCTGGAAAAAGGATAAGGCTTCACAAGCCAATTCTGTGGGCCAAGCATCTTGCTGATTTTTTGCATAATTGAGCAAAAAACGATGACCATTCTGAAATGGTATTCGACTGAAAATTCTAAGATATTTTTTTTGTATATCAGACCTATCTTCCTGTTCAAAATCATCAGAAAGTTGTTTTATAGTTGCTTTAGATAGATTCTTTAGTTTAGGGCTTGCTATAAAAAAGCGAGGCTGTTCAATGGCCTCTTTTATATTTTGATAGTTATATACAAACGGTTTACGCTTTGCTGCTGCTTCGCTCCATCGAGCTTTTGTCTTTTGGATAGCCTTTAAGTATACATTGATCAAAGGTCTATTTTCTGCAGCATTTTTCAAGCTTTCTATGACATTGATATTAGGGTTCTCTTCTTGAAATCGATCAAGCGTGAAACTTGTCTCCCAATCATCTTTGTCTTTAGATAATGCTCGTCCCCTAACATGAGCTATGTATTTGAGGCCTTCTATTCCATCTAATGCTAAGATAGAATCTTCACCACACCATTTAGAGCCATGAATTGTTTTTCGATGATAGCGATTATAAATAGCAACCCAAGCTTTTTGGTTACCTCTTTTAGCTAGAATCTCTGCTAAACGGAAAAGTTGAACTAGTGCCCAAGTATCTTTTTTTTCTTTTTTTAGGCCTTTTAGCACAACCGCAATCAATTGCTCTTTTTGAGGAGAGAGGTCAATAAATTGCATAAGGTAATAAGCTCGATCCCCCTCCGATTGAGGGTCATAGGCATGGGGTTTTAGAATAGCTTTTTTGATATATTTATATACATCAAGGTTGGGCTGTTGCTGAAGGATAAGGTAAGCCTCTCCAGTGCCACATCTTATAGATTGTTTAAATTTTTTAATTAAGTTCATGGGGGTGAAGTTAATTGAAAAAGCTCCAAAACCAATGGCTTTGAAGCTTTTTAGCATTAAGCTAATATCTCTTAAGGATAACTACTAGTGAGTTACAGCAGGCTCCAATTCTTTAGCTTGATCTACCCAACCTTGTACTTGGCTTTCGCTAGGTACTGCACGAGTTAATTTTTTTACATCATTAACTTCTTTCATTTTAGCAGCAAGATTAGCAGCATTACGATTACGTAATTCTTTGATAGTGTCAACACCAGCACCTTTTAGCAATTCAGCAAATTCGCCAGCAACACCTTTTACTCTAAAAAGATCAGCCATGCCAACCCAGTCCAATACACGTTTGTGATCGATACCAGTTGCGTCTTCAATTTCTTTACGACCTTTAGCGCTACCACCTTTTTCTAATAAAGCTTCTACTGATTTGATTCCAGCTTCGTTTAATTTTGCTTCGTAAGTTGGGCCGATGCCTTCTATTGTTGATAATTTCTTAGACATTGTCTTTAAAATGATTTATTTGTTAATAAAAAGTTGTTTTCTTTAAGACTTCTACAATGTAGGAAAAAAAAATTATTTTTAGAACCATTTTTAGGATAAAAAAATAAATAATTTAGTTTTTGTTAAAATTGTGACGGTATAATTTTAATGTGTATTAAATAAAAACCATGCCAAGTATAAATTTTGAGTCAACATTTTGGATAGGCAAAAAGGTATTAGTAGATAGTCGAAAATTGCTATATCCTGCTAAGACTATATTTTTTGCGCTGGCAGGAAAATACCATCATGGTAATTTATTTATAGGGGATCTTTATGAACAAGGAGTGCGTTGTTTTGTGACAGATTCTAGTCGCTACGAAGATCGCTATATCGATGCCGAATTTGTAGTAGTATCTAGCCCCCTTGCGCTTTTACAAACTTATGCTGCTTGGCATCGCTCCCAATTGGATTACCCCGTGATAGCTATAACAGGAAGTAATGGTAAAACAATAGTGAAAGAGTGGTTGTTTCAGTTGTTGAATAAGGATTTTTTAGTTGTAAAAAGCCCCAAAAGCTATAATTCTCAAATTGGAGTGCCTTTGTCTATATTAGAAATGGAAGCAAGGCATAATTTAGGTGTTTTTGAGGCAGGTATTTCACAGCCTAAAGAAATGTCCGAGCTAAAAAAAATAATAAAGCCTACTATTGGAATATTCACCAATATAGGAGAAGCACATGATGAAGGTTTTGAAAGTAGAGAACAAAAAATAGCTGAAAAACTCGAATTGTTTAAGGATTGTCCAGTGTTGATATATCCTTGTAAATACAAAGAATTAGATAATGTTATTGAGCAATTAAATAACCAAGAACTTTATAGCTGGGGAAATTCTTGGGATGCTAAAATTCCTACTTTTGTCAAGTTTAGAGGAAATGGAGCTATTGTAGAATTGTATTGGATGCAACAAAAGCATATTTTTCAGTTGCCATTTGTATCTGAAGCTGCTATTGAGAATAGTATACATTGCATAATTACACTGTTATATTTAGGGTTTGATTTGGAACAGATACAGCAACGATTAGAGCGTCTAAGAGATGTTGCCAGACGTTTAGAACTTAAAGTAGGAGCTAATCATTGCACAATTATCGATGATAGTTATAACAATGATTGGGCTGGCTTGCAGATTGCTTTAAATTTTCTTCGACAGAAGCATGAACATCATAGTGCTGTAGTGCAGACGGTTATTTTATCAGATTTATTAGAATCAGGGATTGCCGAAGAGCAGCTATACCAAAAGGTTGCAGATCTGTTAACTCATTATAAAATCAATAAGTTTATAGGTGTAGGGGAGGCTATCAGCCGGCAAAAAGCTTGTTTTGAGCAGATAAAAGAGGTGCATTTTTTTGAAGAAACGTCTGCTTTGCTCAATAGTTTAGAACTTGATCTAAAACTTAGAGAGGAAACAATATTGGTGAAAGGGGCTCGAGTTTTTGAGTTTGAAAAAGTTGTACATCATCTTTGCGAACAGTTGCATGATACTGTTTTAGAAATTGATTTGGAGGCTTTAGCTCATAACTTCAATTTTTATCGAAGTTTATTGAAACCTAGTACTAAAATGATGGTGATGGTGAAGGCCTTTGCTTATGGGAGTGATGGTTATGAAGTAGCTCGCCTGTTGCAATACCATTATGCTGATTACTTGGGAGTAGCTTATACTGATGAAGCTGTTGCTTTGAGGCAGCGAGGGATACATTTGCCTATTATGATTATGAATGTATCTACACAGCATTTTGGACAGTTGCTGAGGGATAACTTAGAGCCTGTTATTTATAATTTTAGGATATTAGAGAGCTTTATTAAATTTTTGGAGGGGCAAAAGGGGACAACTATACATCCAATACACATAGAATTAGATACAGGAATGCATCGGTTAGGTTTTGATCTAGATGATTTAGAAAAGTTATCTAAGCTGTTGAATCAGCGCAAAAATAGGGTAAAGGTCGTTAGTGTGTTTTCCCACTTGGCTGGGTCAGATGAGGCTATACATGATGGATTTTCTAATAGACAATTAGCCTCTTTTGAACAGTTTGCTAATGGTTTAGAACAAAACTTAGGTTGTCAGTTGATTAAACACATGCTAAACTCTGCAGGAATTTCTAGGTTTTTGCCAAAACAATTTGATATGGTTCGTCTAGGAATTGGTTTGCATGGGATCGATCCTCAGTACAAAGACCAGTTACAGGTGACCTCTACACTCAAAACAACTATTTCACAAATACGAATATTGGAGGCTGGACAAACGGTAGGGTATAGCAGAAAAGGAAAGTTGACTGAACCATCCAAAATAGCAACCTTAGCAATTGGTTATGCTGATGGTTATTTGAGAGCTTTTGGGAATGGTGTAGGTCATGTTAGTATCAATGGGAGTTTGGTACCTATTGTTGGTAATATTTGTATGGATATGTGTTTTGTAGATGTAACAGATATTGATGCTCAAGAAGGAGATGAAGTGATCATTTTTGGCGAGCTACCTACTATAGAAACTTTGGCAAGGGCTATAGGAACTATTCCTTATGAGATTTTGACCAATATAAGCCAGCGAGTACCTAGAGTGTTTTTTGAGGCTTAAAACAACTTCTTAAATATAAAAAAGGTGATCGAATATCGATCACCTTTTTGCTATACATCTAGTCTATATCTTCTGCCTTTAGTTCTAATTCGGCTTCTTTATCGTGGACTAATTTTTTACTCTTTTCTATTGTCTTTTCTAGATCTTTAACTTTGTTTTCAGCTAACTTGATCTTTTCTTCTTTCTCCTTAGCAGCTTTGTCATCTAGTTTACCAGCTTTTTTATCAGCTTTTAACTGATCCTTAGCAGCTTTGATTTTTTCTTTAGCTCTATTGATAGCCTCTTCACTTTTTCCTACATTCTCCTTAGCTTTTTTTGTTTTTTGGCGAGCAGCTTCAGCACGAGCTTGTCCAAATTCTTTACCTGATAAATCTCCTTTATCTTTTCCATGGGCATGACCTTTTCCAGGATGTTCCTTATCCTTTCCTTTAGCATTGTCATGGTTTTCGTGCTTGTCTTTGCCCTTACCATTATGGTCATCATCATCATTATGGTCATGATCATCATGTTTAGCCTTGTCTTTACCTTTAGCTTTTCCTTTGTTTTTGTGCTTTTCGACCTTAGAGTATGTCTAAAATTATAAATAAAAAAATGTAAGGATTAAAAAAAGAGGAATCAGAATCATAAACTTGAGGTGACTAAACCAAAAAAGCTTATGAAAACGCACTATGAAGTACTATCTGATTCCCAATGGGAATTT